>JAYUWU010000115.1:0-11892 GCA_043753365.1 Gemmatimonadaceae bacterium
TCGGAAAGCCTGCACGGCGATCTCGGAATCGTCGGAGAATTCGACGTTGCGATTCTCATCTCCAAAAGCGGGGAATCGAACGAGCTGGTTGCCCTGCTCGAGCATCTCAAGCGTCTCGGAGTAGGAACGATCGCGATCACCGGGAACCAGGAGTCGACCCTGGCTCGCCATAGTGACGTGTCGCTGGATGCCTGGGTGCGTGAGGAAGCATGCGTGCTCGATCTCGCCCCGACCACCAGCACGACAGTCGCGCTCGCTATCGGCGATGCCATGGCGGTCGCGTTGCTGGAAGAAAAGGGCTTCAAGTCCGGCGATTTCGCCCGCTTGCACCCGGGCGGCGCACTCGGCAAGCGACTGCTAACTCAGGTGCGCGACGTAATGGTCACGGGCCGACTGGTCCCCGCGCTCGCGCCCGGCGCAACCATGCGTGAGGCTGTTGTGCAGCTTGCAGAGCGCCGGGGAATAGCAGTGATCAAGAATGACGATGGGACGGTTGCCGGAGTGATCACATCGGGAGACCTGACCCGCCTGATGGAGCATGAAGAAAACGTGATGCCCGTCCCCGTGGACCGGGTAATGTCGACAAATCCGCGTCTTGCCCGTGAAGATGAGCTGGGAAGTGCGGTAGTTTACCGTATGGAGCAGCATGGAATCATATCGATGCCGGTCGTGGACTCGGCAGAAAAACTCGTTGGGGTGATTCACCTCCACGACCTGATGCGGGCGGGCGTAGCATGAGCCGGACAGCGCTGGCTGTGCTGGTCGCGCTTGTGACCGGACTCGCTGCCTGTGACGGCAACAAGGCGACTCCGGTCATCGCGAGGGCCACCCTTGCCGATTCAGCGGACCAGGTGATGTATGGCACTCGTTTCAACTTGACCGACAAAGGTCTTTCCCGCGCCGAGCTCGCCGCCGACACCGCCTATTTCTTCGATGACAATACACGGATCGAGATGCGGCAGGTGGAGGTGACGTTCTACACGACATCGGGCGCCCGCGACGCATATCTCACGTCTGACAGGGGGACATACCAGACGCGAGGGGGTATGATGGTCGCGCGTGGAAATGTCATCGTGATCACTGAGGAAGGGCGGCGCATGGAGACACCGGAGCTGAAGTACGACCAGCAGATGAACGAGATTGCGAGTGACAGTGCCTTCGTGCTGACGGAGCCGGGCCGAAGACTTGAAGGTGTTGGCCTCAGGTCCGACCCGAACATGCAGAACGTCCAGATCCTGCGCACAAAAAGCGGATCGACGGGCAGTGTCACGCTCCCCGGTCAATGAGAGTTCTGAGAGCGGGTCTTATCATGTTAGCCGTTACCGCGTCGAACGCGGCCGCGCAGGCACCCGCTCGCCAGTGTCTTCTGCAGTATGAGTCGTCGTCAGCCTCCTCCAACACGCGTACGAACGCGGTCAGGCTCCCAAGCGGGCAGTACAATTTTTTCCAGGGCGGTGGCGTCACGTACCACTGCGAGGGCCAGGACAACACACTCATTGCAGACAGCGCCGAGTACTATGGAGAGCAGCGCGTGTTGTACCTGATCGGGAGTGTGCACTACACCGAGCCGCGCGCGAAGGTGGACTCCGATCGCATGACGTACTACCAGTTGGAGGACCGGCTTCGCGCCGAGGGAAATGTCAACGTCCGCACCGGTACCGGAACGACAATACGCGGTCCGTTGATGGACTACTATCGCGCGACTACCGCGCGACCGCTCGCTCGCACTGTGGCGACAGGACGTCCAAGAATGGCAGTCGCTCAGCAGCAGCCGGCTGGCAGGCCGCCTGATCCAGTGGATATTGTCGCCAACACTCTTGTCGCCGAAGGGGACAACCTCGTCTATGCATCCGGCAATGTCGAGGTGACGCGTCCGGATCTCATTGCGAAGAGCGACTCCGCGTTTCTCGATGGTCAGCGTGAGTTTGCGCGACTGATGCGTTCCCCATCTGTCGAGAGCAGGAAGGGGCGGCGCTTCACGCTCACCGGCGGTGTGATCGACCTCTTTTCACGTAATCGCCTTCTCGAGCGGGTTCTCGCAACGCCATCGGGCCACGTGCTCAGCGAAGATCTGGAGCTGCTCGCCGACTCGGTCGATCTGCGCGTCAGCAACAACCAGTTGCAGCGTGTCATGGCGTGGGGCCGAAAATCGCGCGCGCGCGCCCTTTCCCCCGAGCGTCAGATCTTTGCCGATTCCATCGATGCGCAGATGCCGGGTCAACGCCTGCGTGAGATGCGCGCGATCGGTGACGCATATGCGAACAGCGATCCCGACACTACGCGAATGATCTCGAGCGAGCGCGACTGGATGCGCGGCGACGTCGTCGTAGCCGAGTTCGACAGCATTCCACCTACGGATACTACGAGCAGGCCAAAGCCGAAACGCATTGTCGCAACGGGTGATGCGAGCTCATTCTACCAGCTCGTCGGCAGCGGGCAGGTACGAGGCCTCCCAAACATCAATTACGTCCGCGGGCGGGAGATAACTATCCTCTTTGCCGACCGGATCGTTTCGAGCGTAGACGTTGTCGACCAGGCATCCGGGGTATACCTCGAGCCTTCGACAGAAACCGTCCCGGTGCCCGGGGTAACGCGACCACCAGCCGGATCGACCCAACGCAACACCCAGACACCGTCACCCGCCGGAACGAGAAGAGAATAGCGTGACATCAGAGGAGTTTTCACCGCGGGTTCGCCAGATCATCCGCGACTTGTCAGGCGACGAGCGCTCGATGTCGATCGCGCTCAGCGCAATCATTCGCGAGGCGGACGAACGCGGATCTGCATCTTTCCACGATGTAGTGATCCGCTATCGCGATGAATTCCTGCGGGCTCTTCGCGACGACGGCAAGGATGCCGAGCGCGAGGCTGGGAGGCTCGGCCTTGACGAGGTGGAGTCGTACCTGGCGACTTCGGTTCTGCCGCGACTGGCGGGCGACACATCCATCAACCCGATCGACCCCGGCCTCGAAGCCGCCGATATCAGGATCCAGCTTGCCGAGGCGCTGTGGAAGGACATCGCGCCAGACCGGGAGCCGATTGCCGAGTTGATCCGGCACACTGGTGAGCATGCGTCGATGGAGCAGCCGAGCGTGCGCGGTCCTCTGGTTGGTGGAAGCATCCTCGAGGCAAAAGGGCTGGTCAAGACGTATCGCAGGCGCGCCGTAGTCAATGACGTCGGGCTCAGGCTTCAGCAGGGAGAAATTGTCGGACTGCTCGGGCCTAACGGTGCCGGCAAGACTACGACTTTCTATATGATTGTCGGCCTGATCGAGCCCCAGGAGGGTAAAATCCTGCTCGACGGGAAGGACATCTCGAACATGCCGATGTACAAACGTGCGCGTCAGGGAATCGGGTATCTGTCGCAGGAGCCGTCGATCTTCAGGAAGTTGTCGGTGGAAGACAATATCATGGCGATCCTGGAGACCCTCCCGATTCCCGCGGCGGAGCGACAGAAGCGACTCGAAAAGCTGCTCGATGAGCTCAATATCAAGCGCCTGCGCAAGAACAAGGCGTATTCGCTGTCAGGAGGGGAGCGCCGCAGGCTGGAAATTACGCGGGCCCTCGTTACCGACCCGAAGTTCATGATGCTCGATGAGCCGTTTGCAGGGGTCGACCCGATAGCGGTCCACGACATCCAGACAATCGTCGCCGGGCTGCGGCATCGGGGCATCGGGGTGCTGATCTCCGACCACAATGTCGAACAGACCCTCGACATTGTGGACCGAGCGTACATAATGTTCGATGGTCAGGTCAAGGTTTCTGGCACTGTTCGTGATTTAGTCTTCGACGATACTGTGGCTGATATCTATCTCGGTCCAACCCTCACGGCGCGTCTGCGCCAGAGATTCTCTCACGTGCAGGAAGCAGGAGTGGCGTCGTGAAGCCAGGAATGAGTCAATCAACGCAGCTGCGGCAGGAGCTGAAGATCAATCCACGCCTTTATCAGGCGATGGATCTCCTCTACATGCCGCTGCTCGATCTCCAGCAGCACCTCAAGCAGGAGCTGCTGAATAATCCGTTTCTCGACCTCGTAGAGGCCGAAGAAGAAGACGAAGAGGGCGAAACAGAGGCCGAGGCTGTCGCCGAAACACCCGAGGAGAAGGAACGGGGCGAAGAAATCGACTGGGAGGAGATCCTCCTCGACGGATTCGACACCGCTGGCGGCCGGCGGGAAGAGCATGAGGAGCGGGAATACTACGAACCGGTCACTGTTGCAACTCGTGACCTCAGCGACCATTTGCGGGATCAGGTCAGCCTGCTCGAGCTGAATCCACGCGAGATGCTCCTGGGAGAGGAATTTCTCGGCAACATCAACGATGATGGGTACCTGGCGACGCCGGTGGGCGAAATCGTCGATTCTGTGAACGAGATGATCACGACCGCGGCCGAAACCGAGGATCGTGATCTTGCGGACCTTCCGCTTTACACGGTCGAAGAAGGCGAAGCAATGCTCGTCACAGTGCAGGATCTCGATCCGCCGGGTGTTGGCGCACGTGACCTGCGGGAATGTCTGATGCTCCAGCTCAAGGAGGCCGGCCTCGAGCAATCGGTTCCGTTCCGCCTTGTCCGCGACTGCTTCGAGGAGCTCATCGCGCACCGGTGGAGCGAGATATCGAAGCGCTTCGGTATCAGTGCGGGCGACGTTCAGATGGCGGCCGACGAGATCGCCAAGCTGGACCCCAAGCCAGGGCTTCGGTTCAGGTCAGGCGATGAGAACTACATCATTCCCGACCTCATTGTCGACAAGATCGATGACCACTACCACGTATTTCTCAACGACGCAAACCTGCCGCGGCTTCGCCTGAGCAAGGCGTACCAGGAGATAGCTCGCGACAAGAAGAAGTTCGATGGTGAGAACAAGGAGTTCATCTCCAACAAGCTGAATTCCGCGAACTGGATGATCCAGGCTATCGAGCAGCGGCGGCAGACGATGCTCAAGGTGATGAACTACATCGTCGACAGGCAGCGCGAGTTCTTTGAGAAGGGAGTGCAGTTCCTCAAGCCGTTGACGCTTCGCGAGGTCGCCGAAGTGATCAATATGCACGAGTCCACGGTGAGTCGCGTGACCAACGAGAAGTTCGTGCAGACTCCACGGGGTGTCCTTCCGCTCAAGTTCTTTTTCTCGTCTGGACTCGCTACGTCGGAGGGTGATGACGTTTCAGCCCGCGGGATCAAGGCTCAGCTGCAGAAGCTGGTTCAGGATGAAGACCCGAAGCATCCACTGACCGATCAGGCGATCGTCAACATCCTCCGCGAGAGCGGAGTGCAGATCGCACGCCGTACCGTGGCGAAGTATCGCGATCAGCTTGGCGTGCTGTCTGCGAGGATGCGCAAGCGGATATGACCTCGGTACGGGTGGAGGCGGCCGGAGCTGCGCGCAGCGTTCCGCTCGCACCGCCCGTGCACGGCGAGAGTGTGCCGCCGGTGAGTGGGCCGCTGGTGAGTGTACTCGTGCCGGCAAAGGACGAGGCCGGGAACCTGCCATTGTTCATGGAGCTGGCGGCGGCTGCTTTCGCCGGCACTCCAGGCCGCTACGAGGTTGTCGTCATCGACGACGGTTCGGTGGACGGGACGTGGGAGCTGCTCGAGTCGCTGGGACAGCAGTATTCGTTTCTTCGTGCTGTGCGTCATCGGGCGCGCCGGGGAATCGCGGAATCGCTGCGCAGCGGCTACCTGAACTCTCGCGGTTCGATCCTCGTTTTTTATCCTGCCGACCTGCAATACAAGCCGGAGGATATTCCGCGGCTCGTGGCGCCGATAATCGCAGGCGAGACCGACATGGTTACCGGTTTCAAGCAGGGTGAATACGAGAAGGCATTCGTGTCAGGCGTGTACAACCGGCTCAGCCGAACATTGTTCAGGGTGCCGGTCCGCGACCTGAATTCCGTAAAGGCATACCGCCGTGAAGTCATGGAATCCATACCTGCCCGTCCCGACTGGCATCGATACATGATTGTCGTCGCGGCATCGCAGGGATTTACGGTATCGGAGATCCCCGTGCCACTTTACGCGCGGCACGCGGGTGCATCGAAGTTCGGTATCGGTAGAATTCCTGTTGGTGTGATCGACATGCTTGCGGTCTGGTTCGAGCTGAGGTTCGCGAAGAAACCTCTGTTGTTTTTCGGCATGATCGGCGCTGCACTCTTTACGCTCGGCGTTCTTGCCGGCATCACTGCGCTCGTCTGGCTCGCCGTGACAGGAGAAGGGGTGCGGGCGGTGTGGACACTCATCCAGACGTGCCTGGTCGTGGGCAGCGTGTTCTTCTCGACGGGATTCGTCGGTGAGCTCGTCGCCGCCCAACGCGCTGAGACGCGTGAGCTGCGTGCGCGAATCGAAGAGCTGGCACAGGGAAGGGATACGCTGCTCGACCGTTGAGCCGGTGAAGGTTCTTTTCCTCACGCATTCCTTTCCGAGGTATCCCGGTGATGCTCCCGGCTCTTTTCTTCTTCGGCTCGCGACAGCTCTCGCGGACGAGAGTGTCAAAGTACATGTAATCGCACCTGCCGCCCCCGGGCTTGCCGAGAATGACGAGATAGAGGGCATAACACTCGAGCGCTTTCGTTACGCGCCGCGCGAGCACGAGACGCTCGCGTACACAGGCACGATGGCTCAGGACGTCGCACGTTCATGGAAGGCGAAGCTGGCGATGGTCAGCTACCTCGGCGGAGACCTTGCACGCGCCATTTCGGTGAGCAAGTCCTTTCAGCCCGACATTATTCACGCTCACTGGTGGTTTCCGAGCGGGGTAATTGGTCAGTGGGTGTCGAAACTGACAGGAACGCCGCTGGTTACGACGCTGCACGGAACCGACGTTCGGATGGCGAAGGCGATTCCCGCGAGCCGGCCAATATTCAGAGCCGTCCTGAAGCGCTCGGCCCGCGTGACTACTGTGTCACGTTGGCTTGCGTCAGAGGTGAGCGACCTGATGCCGGATGCGCAACCGGATGTCGCGCCGATGCCTGTGAACGTCGCGAAGTTCATGCCTTCCGGCACCCGGCATAAGAATCGGTTCCTTTTCGCTGGAAGACTCAACAAGCAGAAGGGACTTGAACACCTGCTCCGGGCGGCCGCCTCGATGACGCGGCCCGCGATGATAGATGTAGTGGGGGAGGGAAGTGAGGCCGCTTCGCTTCGACTGCTCGCGTCGCAACTCGGAGTCAGCGATAGAGTTGTCTGGCATGGGCAGATGACCCAGGACGGGCTGGTGAAGATGTATCAGACGGCAACCGCAGTCGTAGTTCCGTCAACCGACGAAGGTCTTGGCCTCGTTGCCGCGGAGGCTCAGCTTTGCGAGGCGCCTGTCGTTGCGTTCAGGTCAGGCGGGCTGACCGATGTCGTCGAACATGACAGGACAGGAATACTCGTGACTCCTGCGGATGTCGGGGAGCTTGCCCGGGCCCTCGATGAGATGCTTCGTTCGCCCGGGCATGCGGCAAATCTTGGCAGGGCCGGAAGAGAGTTCGCATTGACTGCTTTCTCTCCGGAGTCTGCGGCGCGTAAATACTCCGCACTATACCGGAGCGTCATTGGCGACCGCGCGCAGTAATCTGTTCCGCATTGCTCAATGGGCCTTCGCAGCCGCCGTCGTCTGGTACGCGATCGTGGCTTTGCGAGGGCAGTGGGACAGCGCTGCTGCAGGGCTGCAAGCCCTCGACCCAGCGTGGGGCTTGATTGCCGTGGCAAGCGCGATCGTGTTCTCCACGTATGTGCTTTTGATCGAGACGTGGAGACGCATCGTCGTCGCGTCGGGGGAGACGCTCCGCTTCAGGACTGCCGCGCGTATATGGTTCGTATCGAACCTCGGGAAGTACGTTCCCGGAAAAGTCTGGTCGATAGCGGCGATGACAATGATGGCACGCGACAACAGCGTGTCACCGGTCGTGGCGGCCGGTTCGTCCGTGCTCGTTCAGATTGTGACGATAGCAGCCGGCATCGGTGTGGTTCTGGTCGCAGGAACACAGGCCGTCGACCAGCCTCTCGTGGCTGCCATCGCCGGACTGGCTATCCTCGCGCTGATGGGAGCCACTCCGATTCTCCTGCCCTCTTCGGCGAGACTCCTGAGCTCACTGACCGGACGCAACTTTTCGCTGCCGCGAATATCACATGGAGTCGTGTGGGCGGCGGCGGCAAAGTCTGCGATTGCGTGGATTGCGTACGGCATCGCCTTTCAGCTATTCGTGTATGCGATACTGGGCCGCGCAACTGGCGCAACATCATCATACGTCGCAGTTTATGCAGCGTCTTACATCATCGGCTTTCTTGCGCTTTTTGCGCCGGGCGGAGCGGTGGTTCGAGAGAGCGCGATGATCGCGGGTTTGTTGCGATTCGGGCTCACGGACCAGGCTGATGCGCTCGCAATTGCCGTCGCCTCGCGGCTTTGGCTGACTTTGACTGAACTTCTGCCAGGGCTCGTTTATCTTGCGCTCAACCGACGCAGCGCCCGAACCCAGTAACTGAGCGGAATGGAAGACCAAGAAATTGTCCAGCCGTCTGTCGCGACGGTCACGCGTGAGACTGTGGCCGCCTCCGGGCCGCGCAGGGAAGGCCTGTGGGCCGCCCTGTTCTACGCGACGTGGACGATGGCACTTGGCTTCCCGGCGCTCGCAGGCAAATTCCTCGCTGGACAGTACAGCGATCAGTTCATCGCCGGCTACGCATTCCGCGAATTCGGCGCGAGCGTTTTGCGGGCAACGGGTGGATTCCCGCTGTGGAACCCGTATCTGTTCGGCGGAATGCCGTTCGTTGCCGCAATGCATGGCGACATCTTCTATCCGACGTTCCTGCTGCGGATGCTGATGCCTACCGATGCAGCGATGACGTGGTCGTTCATACTGCACCTTTTCCTTGCAGGCTTCTTCGCGTTCCGGTTTCTTCGCGCAAGCGGCTTTGGATTTTACGGGTCGCTCATTGGTGGTGCAGGCTACATGATGAGCGGGCAGCTCGCTTCGCTCGTATCTCCCGGTCACGATGGCAAACTGACCGTAAGCGCGCTGTTTCCTCTCGGCCTCTGGATGCTCACTCGCGGCGTCCGTGATGGGAAATTATGGAGCTGGGGCGTCCTTGCGTTGACGATCGGACTTGCTGTGCTGAGTCCACATCCTCAATTGCTTCAGTACATGCTTCTCGCAAGCGCGGCGTTTACCATCCATCTCGCCGTGTCATTGTTCCGCAAGCGCGAGCTGCCGGCGTTAAGTATCGCCGCGCGGATGGCGACAGCGCTTGGCGTCGTTGTGATCGGCCTCGCGATGGGAGCAGTACAGTATCTGCCTGTGCGCGAATATGTCGCCTGGTCCCCGCGCGCAGGTGGGATCGCAGACTATGCGACCGCAACGTCGTACGCATGGCCGCTCAAGGAGCTCTTTGACGCATATCTCCCGCAGTTCACCGGCATGATCGAGGGGTACTGGGGCGTCAACGCGATTCGCCTGCATACCGACTACCTCGGCGCCATCGTGCTTCTGCTCGCGGGGGCAGCGTTTGGAGGATTGAAGCAGGATCCGAAGCGCGGATTCGTGACGTTCTGGGCGATAACCCTCGTCATCGCACTACTGTGGGCCCTTGGCGGCGACACTCCTTTCTACAAGATCCCGTATGCCATTGTGCCGGGAACCAAATACTTCCGGGCACCCGCAACCGTGTTCTTCGTGGGGTCGATGGCTCTCGCGGTTCTTTCGGCCACCGGCGTGGAAAAAGTTCTTCGGCGTGAGCTGAGTCTCAGGTACATCCTGGGCTGGCTCGCGTTCGCGACACTCATCGTCGTGCTGGCGATGGTTGGCGTATTGAATGACTTCGCGCTCACACTCGCGTCGGCGGACATGATCGACTACGTGATAGCAAACGCCTCCCAGGTGATTCTGGGTGCGTGGCGATCATTCGCTTTCATACTCTTCAGCGTGATCGCGATCCTGGTCTACAAAAAAGGAAGAATCTCCATCCGGACCGCAGGCATCGCGATGGCGATGCTGGTCGCCGCCGACGGGTGGACGATAATTCGGAACTACTGGATGTTCTCCGAGCCGGCGTCAGTGACATACGCCAGCGACCCGGCGATCGAGCGCGTAAAGGCCGATCCGCAACCGGCGCGAGTGCTCGCGATGGAGCTCGAGGCAAACCCGTTGAGAGACACGAACCTTCAGGGGGACGGCCTCATGATCCACAGGATCCGCGGGGTACTCGGTTACCACGGAAACCAGCTCGAGTTATACAACCGGCTCCTGCAGAAGGATGAAGGCTTTCAGCAGGTCTTCAACCCGCAAATCTGGCAACTGCTCAACATTCGTTACCTGATGACGAACAGCGCCAACGTCAGTGAGTACTTTCCGGGTGCGGAGTGGGTAATAGGCCCCGTGAAAAACTCGGCGGGCACGACGATTCACCTTTACCGGCTACCGGGGGAAAACCCGTATGCATGGGTAGCTCCGTCCTTCGTGAAGGCCGAAGACGACGCAGTAGCGGCGACCATATTTAATCGGGGGTTCGACCTCCGCAGTGCAGCGTTGTTCGCGCCAACTGCCGATGTCGCCGGGCCGGACTCGCTCAGTTTAATGCCGCTCGCCGTTGGAACAACGGCGAAGGTTACCAGGTACGAGCCGGGTCGTGTATCGATCGAGCTCTCAGAACCGGCGACGCCCGGCTCGGCCCTCGTCGTGTCTGAGAACTTTTATCCGGGCTGGCGGGCTACAGTGGACGGAAAGGAAGCCATGGTTGGGCGCGCCAACATTTCGATCATGGGCGTCCCATTGCCAGAGGGGGGCCGGACCATCGAGCTCTTCTTTGAAAGTGCAAGCTACGAAACGGGGAAGCTGATAACATTGTTGGCACTTGCAGCCACAGCGTTTCTCATAATAGCGGGAATCATCAGGGAGCGAAGGGCGATTGCCTGACCGTACACTAGTAATAGTTCCGACTTACAACGAGAAGGAGAACATCGCCCGCCTGATAACGGCGGTGCTGTCTCAGGATTCGTCGATAGACATGCTGATCGTCGACGACGGATCTCCCGATGGCACCGGGGAGATTGTCGATGCCATCGCCGACGCGAACCCTCGAGTTCACGCGATACATCGCGCCGCAAAGCTTGGCCTGGGAACGGCTTACGTTGCTGGATTCAAGTGGGCGCTCGCACGTGATTATCAGTTCATATTCGAGATGGACGCGGACTTCTCGCACGCTCCTGAGCGGCTTCCAGAATTCCTCAAGGCGATCCAGACGGCTGATCTCGTGATCGGGTCACGCTATCAGAATGGTCAGGTGAACGTAGTGAACTGGCCGATGGGTAGACTGTTCCTGTCATATTCGGCGAATATTTACGCACGCCGGGTGACGGGACTTCAGATATTCGACGCAACGGGCGGCTTCAAGTGCTTTCGTCGTCGCGTTCTCGAGTCGATTGACCTCGATGACATCAAGTCGAACGGCTATGCGTTCCAGATCGAGATGACAGTTCGTGCCTGGAAGAAGGGATTCAGAATCATTGAGATTCCAATCGTTTTCGTGGACCGAACTGAGGGGTCGAGCAAGATGTCGAAAAAGATTGTGCGCGAGGCCGTCTGGATGGTGTGGCGCCTCAGGTGGTGGAGCATACGGGGCAAGATCTGAAGATGAGCGGCCGCCGCTTTTACAAGATGAGCGGGTCAGGGAACGACTTCGTTTTTTTCAGCCTGGCAGAGGGGTCAGCAGGCACCCTGGAAACCCCCGACGCCATAAGGTCGTTATCCGCCAGGGCGACCGGCGTCGGCGCAGATGGCGTGGTATTCCTGAAGCCGGACACGCCCAGCACATTTTCGATCCGCTACTACAATAGTGATGGCTCGCTTGGCGAGCTTTGCGGGAATGCCACGTTGTGCTCTGTCCGCCTGGCTCACGAACTGGGGCTGACCGATGGCGGCG
>JAYUWU010000116.1:0-11880 GCA_043753365.1 Gemmatimonadaceae bacterium
GGGTACTCGATGAGTTCATTGAAGGCGACGGGAGCCACGAGCGCATTGAAGACACCGCCAGTGAGCCCGCCGATGGCCAGCCACAGGTAGAACTCGGTAAGGTGTCGTGCGTGCGGTCGCGTTCGCGCGAGCTCGCCATGACAAACCATCGCGACGAGGAAAAGCATCGCGAGATGAAGCAGCGCGCTGAACAGGCCTGGAAGTGCAATTGCCCAGTACATCGTCAGCGCGACAAGCACGATAGCATGCGCTTCCGATTTTACCATCAGCGACTGCGCCAGCGGTGGCTTGCTCGCGAACGCCAGGGTATACGTCAGAAGGTAGAGCGCCAGCGGCACAACCCACAGAAGCGGGAATGACGCTATGTCAGTCGAGATGAAAGAGGTCGCGCCCATCAGTATGCTCGATGGAATCGCCGCGTAGATCAACCAGCGAAACCGATCAGCATTCGTCACCGCTGACGCGCCGTCCTCGTGAACCACAGGTGCGCCGTTGTCCGCCTCGCTCCGACGCACAGACATCGCGAGAACTACGATCGCCGCGACAACGACGGCATACGCTACCGACCAAACGATCGACTGGCTACCGAGAGGGAGAAGCGGCTCGACCACAAGCGGATACGCAAGCAGCGCGAGGAGGCTGCCCAGATTGCTCGCGGCGTAGAGAAAATACGGATCTCCGCGAGTCGCATCTGTGTGCGCCAGCCATCGTTGCGCTATCGGGCCGAAACTCGATAGGACCACGAAAGGAAGTCCGATCCTGGTCGTCAGGATTCCAAGGAGCCAGAGTATGGGATTGCCGTCGAGGGGTGGTGTTACTCCTTCAAACGACGGCGGAAGGAACGCAAGTGATGCAATCACCAGCACAGCGTGGAGAACCGCCTGTCGTTTGAGGCCAAGCAGCCTTATCGAAAGGTGCGAGTAGGCGTATCCCGTCAGCAAAGCAGCCTGAAAAAAAAGCAGGCAGGTAATCCAGACAGTTGGAGTCCCGCCAAGCCGGGGGAGGAGCAGCCGCGCGGCCATCGGCTCGATACTGAAGAGGAGCCACGAACATGAAAATACAGACGCAATCAGTGCTGCATACACGACCGCGGAAGCCGTGCGGGCGTCAGTAACTGCGGCGGGCCCGCTCGGCGGTTTCGGCAAATCCACGTGCTACCATAATGAACACCGACCAACGCTGCAACGGAGCCGCCGGTCCGTTGCAACTAAATCACGTGCAGCTTGCGACTCCAAAGATGTTCGCGTTACACGACCGCGTCGTAAGGCTGTGCTCGCCATATTGTGGAGGTCAGCCTTCATCGTGGTGACGTAGGTCCGTTCCTTACTCCTGGCATACTTCCGAATCGAAATGGCGTATAGATCCCGATGATAACGACCACGACCGGCAGCAAGACTGGAGCCTTGCGAGTCGTCATCCTTGCCCGCGGCCTGGGCACGAGGATGCGCAGGGAAGACGCCTCGGCCGACCTCGACGAGACTGAGGCCGCCGCCGCGGATTCAGGGGTCAAGGGGATGATCCCGATCGGCAGGCCTTTCCTCGACTTTGTGCTCACGGCAATCGCCGACGCCGGATTTGAGAAAGTGTGCATAGTCATCGGCCCGGAACACGCCAAAGTCCGCGACTACTATACGTCGGAGGTCCCGCCGTCCCGATTGTCTGTGGTATTCGCTGTCCAGGAAAAACCACTGGGCACTGCGAACGCTGTGTTGGCAGCGGAAGCGTTTGCCGAGGGTGAGCCCTTTGTCGTTCTCAACTCGGACAACTACTACCCGGCCGACTCGCTGGCCCGCCTGCGCATGACGCCGCCGCCGGGCCTCATCGGATTTGCCCGGTCGGCTCTCATCGAATCAGGCAACGTCGCTCCAGATCGCGTAGAACGATTTGGGGCGCTCGAGTTCGATGATAATGGAATACTCGAGAGCATCACCTCCCGGAAGCATGCGTCGGAGCGCCCTTCGGGCGAGGTCTACGCAAGCATGAACTGCTGGCTCTTCGATTCGCGGATCTTTGATGTATGTCGAGCGGTTCCTGTTTCGCCGCGCGGGGAGTTCGAATTGACGCGTGCAGTCCAGATGGCTGTCGATTCGCAGGGCATGAAGTTCACAGTGGTGCCGATGAACGCCGCGGTGCTCGATCTGTCGACGCGGGGAGATATCGCGTCAGTCAAAGCGCGACTGTCTGCAAGAGAAGTCTCGTACTGAGTAACAGCGGAACTCCACGCCCGCAGCGCTTTTGCGTAGTAACCCCAAATGGGTAAGGCTCGGCTGCGGGACATTCTTTTACTGCGGACGGAAACTCACGTGACTCAGCCTTTTACTCACCCCACTCCCCCCTTTGGTTGCAGTTCTGTCGTTCTCCGAACGTCAAGCCGAGCCTAGAACCCCATCGACCATCGAAGCAAGCATCTGGTAAGGCATAGCGCCTGATCGCCGCACCGCCTCCTTTCCTCCGCTGAACACGATTGTCGTCGGAATGCCGCGGATACCGAACGGCTGCGTGGCGACCTGCGAGTGGTCAGTGTTCACTTTCGCTATAATGGCGCGCCCGGCGTAGCTCGCCGCGAGCTGGTCGACTGCCGGAGCCATCATTTTACACGGCCCGCACCAGTCAGCGTAGAAATCCACCAGCACGGGGACCGCGCTTTCAGCGACCGTGCGGGCAAAGCTTTCGTCGTCCAGCATCAGCGGCCGATCGAGCAGCATCGGCTTGGAGCAGTTCCCACACTTCGGCCGGTCTGCAGCTCTCGAGACATCTATGCGGTTCCACGTCGAGCAGAACTGGCAACGAAGGGTCGCGCTCGCCCCCGAGCCAGTTGTCGCTGTCGTTGCATCCATTGGTGAATCTCCGCCCGTCGTTAAGTTGCTGAAATGAAGATCGAAGACATGCAAAAAGTGCCGCAGCCGGGAGAGCCCGCGCCTGACTTCACGGCGCGCTCGACATCCGGCGAAAGTTTAACTCTTTCATCGTTCCGTGGTTCCCGCCACGTCCTCCTCGCGTTCTTTCCGCTCGCATTTACCAGCACCTGCACAGAAGAGCTGTGCGAGTTCAGTAGAGAGGAACTCGAGTTTGGCCGGGCGGACGTCGAGGTGATCCCGATCTCGGTGGACGCCATTCCGTCGTTAAGGGCGTACAAGCTCCAGGAGAAAATTGCGCATGAGATGGTCAGCGACTTCAAGCGTGACGTCTCACGCAGCTACGGCGTCCTCGATGAGGCGAAGTTCTACTCGAAGCGATCGTATTTCCTGATCGACAAGGACGGAATCGTCAGGTGGTCTTACGTCGAGGAGCACAACGGTCTTCGGCGCCCGAACGAGGAAATCCTCGAGCAGGTCGCTCAGCTGTAGCGCTCCCGTAAACAGGCGATTAAAGCTCCCAGACTGGTAATCCGTATCCGAGCCGTGACCCGGCCCGGATACGCTCGTCATTGTGATGAATCGGAAGGCTGCGCCGGATTTGAACCGGATCAGCTGCCGGTGATTATCGGGCAACGAAGACACAGGGAGTACATGCTGCCGAAACGCGCACGTCCAGCCAGCCACCGGCGCCGCTCATCTGCAGGTCGTCTCGGCTTTTCACTGCTCGAGATGCTGGTAGTGATGATCGTTCTTGCCATCCTCGTTGCCATCGCGATTCCCAAGATGGCGCAGATCATCACCCATGAGCGCGTCAACCGCGCCGCACAGGTTGTGGTTCAGGATTTACAGAACGGCTTTGCGATGGCAGGCCGGCAGCGAGCTCCCGTCCGCCTGACGTTCTATCCGAGTACAAGGAAGTACGTATTCACTGACCGTGCGACCGGACAGATGCTTTCGCAACGCCTTTTCAGCCAGGGTACCGACTACTCCCTCTCCTCGCTGACATCGACAGTGAATCCCGTTGACGTTCTTCCCAACGGGATCGGGTCGGCGTCGTTCGAGGTCACAGTGACCAACGGCGACTATTCCCGAAAAGTGTTCGCGTCGAGCGCCGGATTCGTGAGGATGACACCGCAATGATGCAGAACTCTGAAGGACCTGAAAAAAAGTCAAAGGGCCGGCGCGGATTCATCCTGATGGAGGTCATCGTGGCGATGACACTCCTGGCGCTGATCATGACGCCACTCGCGGCGATGGTGTTCACTATAACGGCGAGGAATCACCGTACGGTTGGGAATACATACCGTAACGCGGTCATTATGCACCAGATCAACCTCCTCGAGTCGCTCCCATACGACAGTCTGGCACAGGGCACTCGCGTCGACTCAGTAACAGCGCAGCCTTATCCGCATAAGGTCACGGTGACCGTCACTGAATATTTCTCCAAATGGCGTCTGCAGGCCAAGCGCGTCACCCTGGTCATCGCGCCGAAGAATCTGCTGTACAAGCCTGACACAATGAATTTCGTGCGGTCTAGCGCGAACACGCGCACAACCTTCATCGATGACGGCCTGTGATGAAACGACTTGCTGGCTCGCGCAAGGGAATGAGCATCGCTGAGCTGCTCATTGGAATGGTGATTCTCGCCATCGTCGGAATGGGTCTGACGAAGGTAATGAGCTCACAAGCCCGCTATTTCGACCATCAGAAGACGTCAAACCTCGCGCGTGCTGTATCGCGGGGTCCGCTCAACCGGGTCGTTTCCGATCTTCGAATGGTCGAGGCGGGCGGAGGGGTTCTGGCCGCGTCGGCAACGTCAGTGACCATGCGCGTTCCGTATGCAATCGGAGTCGTGTGCGGGCCGGGACCAACCAACACTTACACACACATCAGCCTCCTGCCCGTGGACTCAGCCATGTACAGCAGTCCGGGCTACTCAGGATACGCATGGCGCGGCGGTGACGGCGTGTACCACTACGTAGATGACAACAACACCAAGGAAGTTGGCAACCTGACCGTCTGCGACGCGGCGCAGGTCACTTCACTGACCACACAAGGTGCCAGGATCATCAGGATCATACCGAAGCTCGATTCGGCCGCTACGGTGGGCACGCCGGTTCTTCTATACCGGAATATCCGGTACTCCTTCGGCGCGTCGACATCAGTCCCAGGGACCACTGGCCTCTTCCGTACACGCATCGAGGACAACTTCACCGAAGAGCTGTCGGCCCCCTATGACGCGACTGCGAAGTTCAGGTTCTACGTTGGCAGCAACCTCGTAGCTCAGGCCGCGGCGCCTTCAAACCTTACGACGTTGCGTGGCCTGGAGATGAACATGACCGGGTTGAGCGAGCGCACCCCGACCGGAATGACTCAGAAGAAGAAAGCGCCGTTCGTGACAGCAGTGTTTTTCAAGAACCGTCTCAACTGACCGGAGACACAATGCACATCTCAGGTGAAAGAAAAGGATTTGCGCTTCCGACCGCGATTCTGGTCATAGGCATACTATCGATCTCGATCGCCGCAGGTTTTACGCTCCTCAACGCCGAGCGGCGCGGTGTCGACGATCAGCAGGCACAGGTGAGCGCTTTCGTGCTTGCCCAGCATGGCCTCGAGACATTTTTCGTGAAGCGCGACTCTTTAGGATTCGAATCGAAACCGCCGGCGGCCCAGGAGGGCCCCGTCCGCATCATGCTGCAGGGCGGATACGCAGACGTTCAGCTCGACCTGGTCAGGCCACCAGTCGGTTCGCTCGCCGGTCTTTATGTCGTCCGCTCGCGTGGAACGCAGACTAAGGGAGCAATCAACGGAATTCCGGCAGGAGTGAGAACGGTTGCACAGTATGCAGCATGGGAGCCTGCCACCATGGAAGTCCTGGCCGGATGGACAGCGCTCACAGGCATCCAAAAGAACGGTTCGTCAGGATCGTTTCTCGGCCTCGACGCTTGCGGTGACTCCGCATCACTTGCCGGCGTCGCCGTTCCCCTGATTCCCGGATTCAACCGTCCTGAAACGGCTGACAGCACCGAATATCTCGGCACCACAGTCAATGACGCCGCGCGAGAGGTCGAACTCGACTGGGCTGGGATCGTAGCCGGCACAGCACTCGACTTCGACTACGTTATCCCGCCCGATGCCGTCCCATCGTTTGCAGACACGACGTTCTATCCGGTGATCTACATGACGTCAACGGGAAGTGTTGGAACATCCGATCTCAACCACGGCCGCGGCCTGTTGATAGTCAGGGGCGACCTGGACACAGGCAGTGGATCGACCTTCAACTGGAAGGGAATCGTGCTGGTCGGCGGAGACCTTACGGGAAACGGAAACAACAACATCGAGGGTGCGATCGTCAGCGCGCTCAACGCGAAGCTCGGTCAGACGGTGCCGGTCAACGTGGTGAACGGAACCAAAACCTATCAATACAACTCATGCGAGGTCGCAAAGAGCCTGATGTCCCTAGGCGCCCTGGTTCCGCTGCAGAATACGTGGGTTGATAATTGGGTCGAGTACTAGAGGGCGCAGAGTTTTAGCTGCGGAGGGCGCAAGGAACAACACGCAGAGAACACAGAGCGCAGAGGGCTCATTCTGACTTCATCAGGATGAGCCTTTTGTCACTTGCGGTGACGGGGAGGCTCGAAGAATACGCAGAGGAGTAAGGCAGGGTACGAGTTTCGAGGTTCGAGTCATAGGTTTGAGTGTTGAGTTTGCGAACCAGTTACGAGTTTGCGCACCGAGTGACGAGTAGGCGGAGTGAAACGGATGCGGCGTGGAAGAAACTGGTGACGGCGAACCCGACCCATTGTTGCTGCTTGCTCGCATGCAGGACTTTCGCAAGCTGAGGGTGTGGCAAAGGGCCAACGACCTAGCGCCGGGTGTAAGGCGGCTCACGCTGTCATTTCCGAAGCGAGGCTACAGTTCGTTGCGGGACCAGATCAATTCAGCAGCCGAGTCGATCCCGTTCAACATCGCAGAGGGTGCGGGAGCCAGTAGTCAGAAGGAATTCGCTCGCTACCTCGACATTGCGATCAAGTCGACGTGCGAGCTCGAAACTGAGCTTCAACTTGTTCTCAAGTATGCGATCGTCGCGGATGTGAGGGTCGTCAGCTGCTCCGAGGATGTCGTGGAGGTCCGTCGCATGTTGTGGGGGTTGCGCGCGAAAGTGTTGGAGGCTTCTACCCAAACTCGAACCTGAGGTGTCAAACTCAAAACTGAGCTGTCAAACTCAAAACTGGCAGGCAAACTCAGGACTCAAAACTACGACTCGAAAACTCGAAACTGGGTAGTGAAGCTCAATACGCGAGACTCAACCGCGAATCCCTTACCTCCTGCCGTTTCAGCAACGTCCCGGCATTCTGACATGCGATAACGAAACCCGCGAAGCGTCGTGGTTTCGTAACCCGTACCTTCCAGACACACTCAAAACTCCGCATTATGCAAGGAGCGACACTCTCTGCGCCGCTGCGTGTCGTTCCCTGCGTCCTCCGTAGTTCAACTCTGCGCCCTCTAGTATGCGGATACTCGTAATCGAAGACGACCCGACTGTAGGCCCGTTCGTGAAGCGCGGCCTCGAGCAGCAGCGCTGGGTCGTCGACCTCGTCGCCAACGGCGATGAAGGCGAGCAGATGGCAGCGGGCGGCAACTACGACCTCATCATCCTCGACATGCGCCTCCCCGGGAAATCGGGCCTCGAGGTGCTGCATGGACTGCGCGCGAGGGGGGTCGAGCGGCCGGTGCTCGTCCTCACTGCGCAGGATGCGATCGACGCAAAGGTCGAGACGCTTCGCGCCGGAGCAGATGACTATGTCACGAAGCCCTTCGCATTCGAGGAGCTGCTCGCACGTGTAGAGGCACTGTCCCGGCGACCTCGCGCGATCGTTTCGCCGGCGCTGAAAGTTGCTGATCTCGAGCTCAATCTCGATACCCGCGAAGTCTCACGCGGCGGCGATGCAATCGAGCTCACGCCAAAGGAGTACACGGTACTCGAGTACCTCATGCGGCACGCCGGAAAGGTGATGAGCCGCACGCTCATCACCGAGTATGCGTGGGGCTACCACTTCGATCCCGGCACGAACATCGTTGACGTCGTGATCAATCACCTGCGAAAGAAGATCGATGCATCGCAATCGCCCAAGCTCATTCACACGATACGCGGTGTCGGATACGTGATCCGCACAGACTCGCCATCAGGCAAGGCGTGAGCTGAGTGGCGTCGACCCGCACGAACCTCACCGCCGCGTTCGTCACGGGACTTGCCATCGCGACCGGTGGCCTCGCACTCACGTTCTGGACGGTCCGCAACGCTTCGCTATATGAGGACATCGCGAGCACCGCGAGCACTGAGGCAGATCTCGCGTCGGCGCTGATTCTCGAGGCGGGTGAAGGCGCTCAGGGTGTTCTCGTCGGACCAGACACTGCGCGCGCCACGATTGTCATCACGCCGCGGCTCGGGGCGATGCTCAACGGATTCCCCGGCTATATCGTCGTACTCGATCGACAGAACACGGTTCTGTTCCGATCGTCGCGTGTCGAATCGCTCGCCGCCGCGGACCTGGCACTGCTCAGCGAGCAGGTCGAAACTCTTCCGGATGGCGGACCGGCACTGTTGCTGTCGTTCGAAGGCGGATCCGGTCAACTGCTGCTCGTCGCGCGGGACATTCGCGCCCCAATGGGCAGTCTCGGCAAGGTGCTAGTTGGAACCGAGACCGGTGAAGCGACTCAGCTCCCGCGTGGGTACGTGATCGCCCTGTTCGTATTCGCCCCATTCGTGATTCTTGCGGCTGGGTGGGGTGCGTGGACGATTCTCGGGATCACCTCCAATCGCATCGACAAGATCACCAACGATGTCGCCGCGATAAGCGACGGTCGCAGCCTCCATCGACGACTCAGCATGGAAAATGCCGGTGAGGAGTTCGAGCGCCTTGTCTCCACGCTCAACGCGATGATCGAGCGCCTCGAGACCTCCTTTATGGGACTGCGCCGCTTTACCGCAGACGCAAGCCATGAGCTGAAGACGCCGCTTGCGGTGCTGCGCGCTGATGTAGAGCGCGCGATGACAGAGCCGCTGCAGTCTGAAAGAATGGTTGCGCTCGAGGAAGCCCTGCATGAAACGACGCGCATGGCCGATCTCGTCGAAAGCCTGCTCACGCTGGCGCGCGCAGATGAAGGGCGCTTCGACATTCATCGCGAGCCGATCGAGCTCAAGCCCCTCGTCGAGGATGTCTATGAAACTGCGCTGATTCTTGGCGAAGCCGCGGGCGTTACGGTCAACCTTCCATTCACCGCGGAAGTCACGGTGCTTGGCGATCGCATCAGGTTGCGCCAGCTGTTCCTCAACCTCGTCACTAACGCCATCAAGTACACGCCGGCGGGAGGGAAGGTGGACATCGGCCTCGGAGTACACCCCGAGAACGTGACGTTCGCGGTGCGTGATACCGGTATCGGCATCGCCGCTGCAGACGTTCCTTACATCTTCGAACGCTTCTGGAGAGCTGACCGTGTGCGTTCAAGAATGTCGGAGCGCGGCGGGTTCGGGCTGGGATTGGCGATCAGCCAGTGGATCGCTCAGGCACACGGCGGCTCACTTACTGCATCATCGAGGCTTGGCAGGGGCAGCCTCTTTACAGTGACGCTTCCACTGCCAAAGTCCGCAGCGACGAATATTAAAGAAGCATAAGGCTGATTTCATTGATTCTTAATCTTGACGGTATTACGTCGAAACACTCTGCCGGGTAAGCTTCGTTCACCATTCCTTTTCCCTGGTGATTCAATGTTCAATCGTTTAATCGAGTCAAAGCCGAAGAAGGAAAAGATGGCTGGAGGAACTCTGTTCAGCCTCATCTTCCACGGCGGACTTATCGCTGCGGCAGTCACGGCGACTGCTGGAGCCGGTATTGCCGACGACAAGTCGAAGGCGGAAAAGATCCAGTTCGTGGAGATGAAGAAAGAGCCGCCCAAACCCAAGACCCCGGAGCCGCCACCACCGCCGCCGCCGAAAGACGTCGTCGTGAAGGCGCCGCCGCCGAAGGGCTTCCAGGTGCTTCGCGCGCCTGTCGACATCCCGATCAAGATTCCCGATATCGATCTCTCGAGGAAACTCACCAATGAGGATGACTTCAGCGGCAAGGGAGTGAAGGGCGGAGTCGCGAAGGGCGTCGAAGGCGGAACCCCGCAGATCATCGACAGCAACCAGACCTACTTCGAGTTCCAGGTCGAGAAGCCGGTGTCGCAGATCGCGGGAACCGGTTCGCCACGCTATCCTGACGCTCTCCGTTCTTCTGGCGTGGAAGGTGAAGTACAGGCGCAGTTCGTTGTAAGTGAAACAGGCAAGGCTGATGTCAGCACCTTCAAGGTGCTCAAGGCCACGAACGACCTGTTCGCCAGCGCAGTACGCACGGCGCTTCCGAACATGCGCTTCTATCCCGCCGAGGTCGGCGGAAAGAAGGTGAAACAGCTGGTGCAGCAGAGCTTCCAGTTCAGACTCGACAGATAACCCCTCTCGGAGAACAAACCAACAATGCAACTCTCGCTACTCGACCTCTGGCACGAGATGACGTGGTTCCCCCGCGGCATCGTTTACACCCTGGCCCTCATGTCGATCTGGTCACTGTCAGTGACGATCAAGAAGGCATGGGACCTCCGCAAGGCGCAGGCTGAAACGCGCAAGTTCGCCCCTGAGTTCTCGCAGTTCCTCGAGGAAGACAACCTCGCCGAGGCAGTCACGCTCTCCGAGAAGTACAAGAAGTCGCACGTTGCCCGCGTCCTTGGCGGCGCACTAACCGAAATCAAGCCCCTGATCCAGGACGGCACGGTTTCAGTAGGTGACATCAACTCGGCAGAGCGCGCTATCGAGCGCGAGATGCTGATGACGATCACCGATCTCAAGCGCGGCCTTGCGATTCTCGCGACCGTGGGTGCGACGTCTCCGTTCGTCGGACTGCTCGGCACGACCATGGGTATCGTCAACGCGTTCACCGGTATGGCCTCGTCAGGATCAGGCGGTCTTTCCGCGATCTCGTCAGGTGTTGCCGAGGCACTCATCACGACGGCATTCGGTCTTCTCGTCGCCATCCCGGCCGTGTGGGCGTACAACTACTTCACCACGAAGATCGACAACCTTACGGCTGAGATGACGTACACGTCGAAGGAAATGATCGACTACATGATCAAGAACGTGAGCGGCGAGTTCGGCCGTTCGCGCTTCACCCGCGAGTTCAACACGACTGCATCGAGCGGGACCGGCCCAATCGCGCAGTAAGCAGGAGACTATCTAATGGCAATGTCAGTTGGGGGGAGCAGCGGTGGAGTAAAGGCGGAGCCGAACGTGGTGCCGATGATCGACATCATGCTCGTTCTGCTCATCATCTTCATGCTCGTCATCCCCGCTATCAGCGCCGGATTCCAGGCTGTTCCGCCTCAGGGTGTAAACCTCAAGCCACACCCTGAGGAGGAGCGGGACCAGGTGCTCGGCATAGATGCGGATGGAAAGTACTACCTGAACAAGGCCCCGATCCCCAACGCGGAGCTCGGCGCGAGACTGCGCGCGATCTACGAGAACAGGGAAGAGGACAAGCTCCTGTATGTGAAGGCACACAAGGATCTCGAGTACTCGAAGATCATCGATGCACTCGATATCGCGTCGCGCAACTTCGTGGCAGTGTCCGGCCTGATCACGGATCAGTCGCCGGGAACAGTCTCGTTGATTGCCACTGACCGGCTGATGCCCGGAATCGGACTTGGCGGCGCACCTGCCGCAGCGCCGGTACCTGCGCCTGGAGGAACTCAATAATGGCAGGCATGACTGCTAGCCGGTCGGGACTTACGAACGAGCCTAATGTCGTCCCAATGATCGACATCCTGCTCGTGCTTCTGATCATCTTCATGCTCGTGATTCCGATGTCGCGGAAGGCAATCGATCTTCAGCTGCCGGATCCAACTGAGACGGCGCAGAGCGAGAATCCGCCGCCGCAGATCGTTCTCGAGGTAATGCCGGGCGACCGTTTCCTCGTCAACAAGGAAGCTC
>JAYUWU010000117.1:0-35114 GCA_043753365.1 Gemmatimonadaceae bacterium
GTCACGCTTGTCGCCCTGATGGCCGCACGGTCTTCGACGTGGCTGAACCCCGTGCCCGTGAACCTGATCCCTTTTACCGTCACATCATTGCCGGTTATCAGGAGGAGCTCGCCTTTGCCTTCGCCATCGATCACCGGAAGTCCTTCACCGATAATTGTTACCGGTCGTTCCACCCTGAGGCCGTATTCGCGATAGCGTCCCGGCTTGATGATCAGGCGTCCGCCGCTCTTTACAGCGCGCAGACCTGCAGAGATGCTCCGAACGTCTCCTGACCGCGAGACGATCACGGAGTCGGGCTTCCTTACCGCTTTCTGAGCGCCTGATGATGACGGCAGGAACGACATGAGCGCCAAGCCGATGCCGGCGATCGCAAGTGGCGACCGATTCCGCCGGTACTTCATGAGAAGCGCTGCGAGTCCGATCATGAACGCGAGTCCAGCCGCCCACCCACCGGCTGCAGGCCACGATGCCGCTGTAAAGTTCAGCAGTACCTTGGAGCCAATCAGCGGTGGTTGATAACTCATTCCGGGGATCTTTATTATCGCGTTCGGGTCCAGGTTGTGGCCGTAGTCGTACGACCACCGGTAGAACTCCACCATGCCCATTGCCCCTGCTGCTGCAAGCGCGACAACCCAGACCCATGCCGCCCATCGCCGCCCATAAAGTGCTGCGAGAAGCCCGGCTGCAATCAGTACAGCGACGACCACCGGCATGATATCGAGCACGGGGATCTTCTCAGGCTCGATCGCCTTCATGCCGATGTAGTGATTCAGCCCGTTGATGTTGTTGAGGTCGTTCTCCTTCATCCCGGTGATCGTGTCGACGCGAATTAGCATCCCGATTCCTTCAGGATACTGAGGCGCGAGCAGGCTGATCTTCCAGATCGGAAGCACATAGACACTGGCGAGCAGCACCGCGGCGAACGCGATCATCAACCTCGACGTCTTCGTCATTCTGACCCCGCGCGCCTGATACTGCCCACCATGTCGTTCACGTCATCCCCTATCGCTGAGCCGCAGCGCCGGCGAGACTCTTTAGCCGGCTGACCTGCTGGGCTGCCTTCTTACTCGTGTTCGCACTGAGCGGCACTGATGAGCCCGCCGCGGAGACGCGGATATACCCTGACATCTCCTGGTGGAGTGCCGAACAGAAGTCGGTGCAGTAGAACGGATATACACCGGGAGTCTTCGGCGTCCATTTCATCGTTCGCGTTTCGCCCGGATTCAGAATGAGCTCCGAGTTCTCTGCCCCGAGGACCGCGAACCCGTGCAGGATATCCCAGTCCTGCTCGATGTTGGTGACGTGGAAGTAGACAGTATCACCTACCTGCACACCCTCGAGATTGTCAGGAGCGAAGTGGCTGCGGATCGCAATCATCTTCACGTGAACGTTCCTGCCCTGCCGCGTGATCCCGCCGTCACTCTCGGCCTTCGTTGCGAACGGGTTGGCATTGTCGGCAAGACTGAAGAACTTGACCTGCTTGTCCTTGATGAGGGACGCCGGTATTGCCTGCGCGTAGTGCGGCTCGCCAATAGTCGGAAAGTCGAGCAGCAACTTCATCTTGTCGCCACTGATGTCGAATAGCTGTGCTGACTGGAACATCTCCGGACCGGTCGGCAGGTAGCGATCCTTGGTGATCTTGTTCATCGCAACCAGATACTTGCCGTAGGGCTTCTTCGAGTCGCCACCGGGAATCATCAGGTGACCGATCGAGTAGTAAGTCGGGATTCGGTCGAGAACCTCCCAGGTGCCGAGCTTCCACTTCACGACCTCTGACGAGATGAACATCGACGTGTATGCGTTGCCCTTTCCGTCAAATTCAGTATGAAGCGGTCCCAACCCCGGCTTCTGGACTTCCCCGGCAATCGTCGCCTCGTATTTCAGGATCGGAATTCCTGACAGCTCGCCGTCGAAGGCTTTATCGGCGATCGCTTTCGCCATCTTCGTGTAGGAGTGAACCGGAATGATGCTGGCCAGCTTTCCGCCAGCAACGATGTATTCACCCGTCGGATCTACATCGACACCGTGCGGTGACTTCGGCGTGGGGAGATAGTAGACGATGCCCGGGCAGTCGGAAGGATCCAGCATCTTTACGCTGGTCTTCGTTTCCACCTTCGCGGAGCGAGTCGCTTCGTCCATGTAATTGTGCATGTAGCGTGCAGGCTGAATCTTCGCCTTGCCTTCAGCTACGCACTTTTCGGCAGCAGCGTAGTTGACCGCCGCGATGTAGTCCTTGTCATTCTGGGAAGCGTTGCTCTCCAGCAGAGTGTAGGCCTGCTCGGAATTGTATGACGTGAAGAAGAACCATCCGTCAGATGGACCCTTGCCCGCGTGGCCGAGGTCGTAGTTGTAGCCGGGCATGAGGATCTGGAACGCGATATCCATCTTGCCTGGCTGGTCCGCGGTGATGAACGAGAGCGTTCCCTTGAAATTCTGCTTGTATGATTCGATCGGAACGTCGGTGTTCGGCACGGGAACGCTGAAGCGTGTGGCCGAGACTATGTACTTCGTGTTGGGTGTGGTGAATGGCGACGCATGGCCTCCCGCCGCATTCGGGATCTGCAGGATCTCGTCGGTCTCCATGCGCGTGAGATCGATGCGCGCAACACGAGGCGTGTTGTTGCCATTGATGAACAACCAGCGGCCGTCTGGAACGCCGTCCGTCATCGAGAGCTCAGTATGATGCGTGTCGTCCCAGGGGATGAATCCGAACGTCGTCTGCAGCATGCCTTTCGTCTCTTCGTTGTAGCCCCAGCCGTTCTCCGGATTCTGTGAGAAGACCGGAATGACTTTCAGCAGTCTGCCCGACGGTAGACCATAGATGGCTACCTGTCCGCTGAATCCGCCGGAAAGGAAGGAGTAGAATTCATCGTGCTGGCCGGGTGCGACGTATACGCGCGATGCGGCATCGCCGGTGAGGACACTTTCATTGTTTCCGGAACGCGAGCACGACGATGCCAGCGTTGTCAGTGTTGTCAGAGCGCCGATGAAGGCACCGGCACGCAACACCCTGCGCATTGAGAATCTCATTGGTACCTCGAGGGATGGGTCGATTGAACGATCCAGTCACCTCTTGCAGTCGACGGCCCGGAAGTGCTGGTCGACTATGAACCTAGGGATTACAGATTTCTCACTTATATGGGCGAAACGTTGAACTTATGTAGGGGAAAACCCTAGCTGGTTGTCGTGTCAGACTCGACGGTAGCGTGGCGGCGCCAGCGAGAACTACAGATTGAAAGGGCCTTCCCCGTGTACCTCCAGGCAGTGTCTCTATGTCGACCGGTGACAACTACACAGGGAAAGGAGGTTCTGAAGTCCCAGGAGTTATTGAAGGGGGATGCTGGAGTGCAACGCAGTGGGTTCCGGGCCTCAGGAATCCCTTGTTTCTGGTAAAGACCAGAACAACCTCCAGGAGTTCATAGCCAACGCTGTGCCGCAGTTCCCAAAAGCCCCAGGAACCTGATCTTACGAACATCGTCTGCCGCCCCGGTTGACCTTCAATGAACGGACAGAACCCGCCCTAAGGGATCGCTTTCCCACGGTCACGATTTAGCCCTGAGCCAATGCCCCGAACAAGGCCGGCAGAAGCGACACGATCCATACCAGGCCGGCAGCGATTGCGCCCTTCTGAATCGACACACGCGCAACGACCGACAGACCGATTGCCATCAACACGAGAGTCCAGATCGTAAACAGGTCGATTCCGCCAAGGACGGTCATCAGGACCGGGTTGGAATCGGGATCCATGAATCGCCCAAGGCCCAGCGTCACGCTGTAACGTGACGTGATCGCCTCCGGTGGCAGGAACAATCCCTGAACAGCATTGAGAACGAGCTCGATGATTCTCGGGATCTGGGAGTAGGTCGCAATCATCATGGCCGCTGCGAACGCCACCTTCGCCTCGATCACCCTGCCTGCCAGCCACAACAAGCAACCAGTAATCAGGATCCCGACGGGCACGAAGATTACCGCGCCAAACAAAGCAAACTTCTCCATCGCCGATTTCGCTGACGCCAGCTGATCGGCCGTCATCGCCGGGTTCTGTTGAGCCATTGCGGCAGCCTGACGCGACATCTCCACATCCATGATCGGCCCGATACCGTTCTGCAGGGCGAAATAGAGAACCGCCCACATTACGATGAGCACCACCAGGACGAGGCCGAACTGGCCTTCACGCCGGCGATCGAACACGTCAGAAGGCTGGTAGAGGATATCGATGAAGTCTTCCCACAATCCCGGGTTGGACGGGCTCGGGCCAGCCGTAGTGTCGGTCATCGTATCCTCGTGTCTTCTCGATTGACGATCGCTTCGGCAGCGCCAGAGAGATTGCTGCCGGCGTACACAAAGTACGGCCGGCCCCGCAACCCCGCACCGGTTTTACACCCCGGCAGGAGCCACCATTACCGGGCAGCTGGCCCGTCTCACAAGCCCAGTCGAGACGCTGCCAAGAAAGAATCGCTCCATCCGCGAGTGTGAGTGCGACCCAGCGACGATCATCCCCGCACCGACCCGCTCAGCAAATTCGATAATCGCGGGGACAGGTTTGCCATTCAACACCGTCGTCTCGACGATTACCCCTGACGAAGCATGGAGCGCATCGACGAATTTCCTGAAGGCCGCGGCAATGTCGCCGGCAAACTGGTCTTCCCCCACCACGGCGAAACCCTCAGGAAACAGCTCGACAGGCGGCTCGACGTGCACCAGGTAGACGGTCCCCGATTTTCCAATCAACTCCAGTGCCGCGGTTGCTGCGCGCGCGCTTGCCACTGAGAAGTCAGTTGCCACGACGATGCTGTGCGCGACTTCATAATCGGTCGACACCGCAAGCACAGGAATACCCGAAAACCGCATCACCTGCAGCGTCGTTTCCGCATCAGCGATTCTGTCCATCATTCCGTGAGGGCGCCGGCCAACGACAATCAGGTCGGCACCACGCTGCTCGGCGATTCGCGCTATGAGTTTCGCCGGCCGCCCGATCGTGACCTCGTGTGTCCAGTCCTTTTCCGCGTTTCCGGCGTTCATCATTGTCTCGAGTGACGAGTTCCGCAGCTGCAAGCGGAGCGCGTCGACGTTCGAGCGGCTGTCGACCGCCCCCGGATTGAGGTGGTACGTGGGGAACGGCGGAAGGACGCTGACGACATGCAGGAGACATCCGCGAGCGCGTGCGATTCCAGCGCCCGTATTGTAAGCCGCTATCGACTCGGGAGATCCGTCCACGCCCACAACTATCCCGCTTTGCGCCACCTCGAATTCCCAGCTCTGATGAAGCGTTCCCGGAGAGTGAATTTGAGAAGTTGTCATTATGTGCCTCGCATGTTCCTGATGTCTGTCGCACGATCATCGATTGACGACCGTCCACACTGATCAATCTGCGCCGGCCCATCGGCTGCTGAAGTCGGCCATTGCCGGAACATCCGTGGGGCACCCCGGCAACCTGTGTAGGTGATATCACCACAATTTCATCGTCATCTCACTGACTGCGGCCGGCATCCATTCATGCGATTCATCAGGAGCATTCATCCAAACGGAAACCGCCGTGGTCGCTCTTCAGGAACCGACGTTCAGGGACATGTCGAAAGCAGAGGCCGAAACGCTTCTGCGCCGGAATTTTGTCGGACGCATTGCGTACTCGTTCAAGGACTCCGTGGATATCCGGCCCATTCACTACGTGTGGAGGAAGGGGTGGCTCTTCGGGCGCACTTCGATCGGAGACAAGCTCATCGCGCTGCGCCACAATCAATGGGTCGCGCTCGAAGTTGATGAGATCTCGGGGCCGCTCAACTGGCAGAGCGTAATAGTGCGGGGATCTTTCTATCGACTTTCCCCGGAAGGCTCGATCTACGACGTGAAGCTGTACCGGCGTGCAATCCGCGCGATAAGAGAAGCTTTGCCCGCGGCATTCAAAAGAAACGATCCCGTGCCGTTCAGGTCGGAGATTTTCGGAATATCCATCGACAAGCTCACAGGGCGCTCGAGCTCAACAACCGGTTCTGGCTGAGCGAGCCGGGACGTACACACCAAAGGAGTCGGCATTATGTATCGCAACATCATGGTTCCGGTCGACGGCTCGCCATTCGCCAGAGAGGCCGTCCTTCACGCGCTCCGGATTGCATCGCAGTCAGGTGCCACATTACGCCTCGTGCGCATCGCGCTCTCACCCGCATATCTTGGCTCGCCAAATGGCCTTACTCCGCCAGGTGGAACGGCAGAGCTGCATTCCGACGAGCTGTCGGAACTGTACTCACTCGCCGCGGAATGCCGGGCGCATTCGAAAGTGACGGTCACGGCCGCCCTCGAGCGGGGACCTGTCGTCGATGCGCTGATTGGTTACGCTAAACGTCACGATGTTGATCTCATCGTGATGCGCAGCCACGCACGACACGGTCTTGCACGCGTGTGGTTTGGCAGTGTCGCGGACGGACTCATTCGGGAGAGTGGCCTTCCCGTACTTGTCGTGCGCCCTCCCTCTGTCGCGACGGCGCTCGAGGCAGGGTTTCACCACCAGCGCATCCTGGTACCCCTCGATGGCTCCGAGCTGGCCGAACGTGCACTCGCTCCAGCGGTCGCGCTCGCGAAAATGGATGGATCGAGCCTGACTCTCCTTCGGATTGTCGCTGAATGGAAGCACCGTGAGCCCGGCGCCCTGGAGTCATCAGTTGGTCCTGCAGGCGCGAACGAGGTATCGGCGGCACAGCGATATCTGGACTCGCTTCTGACCGCACCCGATGAGAGGTCGATACGGATCATCCGTCGCGTAATGGTGGCGAGTGACATCCCCGCAACGATTCTCCAGATCGCCGCCGACCATGAGGTGGATCTGGTCGCGCTTGCAACCCGCGGACTCGGCGGCCTGAGAAGGGCAGCGGCGGGAAGCGTTTCCGATTCAGTAATGCGGGGATCAACGGTCTCGACGATGGTCATTCATCCACCGATCGGCCCCGTGCACGAGCCGGATGCCGAGCTTGCGGAGCTGGTCAGCCTCTACTGACGCATGGCGTCGATCGCTGAGGACGCATAGCATAGCCGCATGGCAATCGGCGACCCGCAGCTCGCAGCGGCTCTCAAGCTCGCGATAGCCGCGCTGATCGGGCTCGGCGTCGGCCTCGAGCGTGAGTGGTCCGGACACGCTTCGGGCCCGCACGCACGCTTCGCCGGCTTGCGCACGTTCTTTCTGCTCGGACTCCTCGGCGGTATCGCGGGACTGCTCGTTCATGATGGGCACGAGCTTGTCGCTGCTGTCATCGTCGCCGGAGGCGCATCGCTCTCCGTCGTGGCATACACGATGTTCGTCAGGCATTCACCAGCGGACCGCGACGGGACCACCGAGGTCGCCGCAGTCATCGTACTGGCGCTTGGCGTTGTCGCAGGGTCTGTGTCACTGCTGATCGCGGCAGGCGCCGGTTCGTTCGTGGTGCTCGCATTGAACGAAAAGAAACGCCTGCACAGGGCGATAGAACGCGTCGGCGAAGGGGAGTTAAGGGCGGGATTCCAGTTTGCGGTGCTTGCACTCGTAGTCCTCCCGATTCTGCCGGAAGGCCCCTACCTCGGCTGGGCCGACGTTCGCCCGCGAACCCTGTGGATGGTAGTCCTGCTTTTTTGCGCCATGAACTTCGCTGCCTTCCTGGCAAGGCGAAACGCAAGCGAAGGGCGAGGCTTTCTCCTTGCCGGACTACTGGGCGGAGTCATCTCGTCGACAGCGGTCACACTCGGTCTGGCCCGATACAGCCGCACCCACCAGGGCGTGTCGGCAGCGCTAGCCTCAGGAGTTGTGGCCGCGTGCACAGCGCTGGTGCCACGCGTCCTCCTGATCAGCGCCGTTTTGAACATCTCAGTTGCAATGAGCCTGGTTACCCTGCTCGCTCCCGCGGGACTGATCGGGCTTGCAGTGATGGCGCTCGCCTGGAAATTCGAGCGTCGCCTGAATCCTGCCGCCAGCGCAGGCCCCCCGCCCCCGGCGTCGATTGACGAAAGAAATCCGCTGCGTCTGTGGACCGCGATGCAGCTCGCGATCGTCTTCCAGGTGGCGATCACTTCCATCACCTGGCTCCGCAGCATGGTGACGGTGGAAGGACTCTACGGCACTGCGGTCGTAATGGGACTCACGAACGCCGACGCCCTGACAGTCGCGATGAGCACCCCGTCCATAGACATCATGCCGCAAATCGCTGCACGAGCGATCGCCGCCGGAATCCTTGCGAACACTCTCGTAAAGCTGGGGATTTCAGTCGCTATGGGATCTGCCGGCTTTCGCCTGGCTGCAGGGGGCGTGCTGCTGCTGATGACCCTCGCGATTGCGGCGCCCCTACTGACTCAGTAGCCCCAGCTTGAGAGCGAAGGCAACGTAGTCAGACCTGTGCGCGAGGCCCAGTTTCTCGTTGATCCGCTGTTTGTATGTATCGACAGTCTTCGGGCTGATGAACAGTTTCTCACCAATCTCCGGCGCGCTGAATCCGCCCGCTACATACCGAAGAACATCGCGCTCACGCTCTGTCAGCTTCTCATACCTGTCCCGCTCGTCGGCGTGTTCGGTTCGTCGCTTGATACCCTGTGCAAGCGTCCTTGCCGCGCTCGGCTGCATGTACATGTCGCCGTGAGCCAGCGCGCGCACCGCGTCCACTAGCTCACGATCGGCTGCGCTCTTCACGAGGTAGCCGCTCGCACCGGCCTCGAGCACCTTCACCAGATACGCATCCTCTGCATGCATGGTGAGGATGAGAATTTTTGCGCGCAGCTTCTTCTCAACCATCTCCTTCGTCGCCGAGATGCCATCCAGCTCACCCATCGAGAGATCCATGACCACCACGTCGGGATCGACGCGCTCAGCGAGGGAGACCGCTTCCCGCCCGTTGGTCGCCTCGCCAATCACCTTGATATCCTTGGCCGAACCCAGAACGGCCTTCACGCCGGCACGGACGACAGCGTGATCGTCGGCAAGTATTACCTTGATGATGTCGCTGGTCATGATTCCACCCTCTTCGTTTTCAGCTCCGCGGTCACGCGAGTGCCTCCGTTTGGTACGCTGTCTATTTGCATTACTCCACCCGCAAGGGTAACCCTGTCCTTCACCGAACCCAGAGCCGAGCGTTTTGCCGACGACCGAACCGAGAGTGGATCGAATCCACAGCCATCGTCAGTTATCTCGAGGCGGATGCCTCCGTCACGCGTCACGACATTTACGGTAGCGGTTTCCGCGTGGGAATGCACCTCGATATTTCGTAGTGCCTCCTGCGCGACCCTGAACAACGTCCCGGAAACAGTTGCCGGAATCGGTGGGCCGGACATCGACGTCGAGACCACGACGACAATCCCGCTACGCTCTTCGACCTGGCTCGCAAGCATTTCCAGCGCCGCCTCGAGTCCAAGATCGTCAGCAACTCTCGGGTGCAGCGAGTATGAAACATTCTTCACTTCTTCAAGCGCGGATCCAACAAGGCTGCTCGCTGCCGCGAGCCGGTTCTTGAGCGCGCCGTTGGTTTCGCTGCTCGCGGCTGCAAGCTGGAATCGTGCTGCGGCGAGCGTCTGAGCTATCGAATCATGCAGCTCATGTGACACGCGCGCCCGTTCGACATCCTGCGCGTAAATCACTTCCGCACCCAGATCCTGAATCCGTTTTCTCTCGGCGGCGAGTGAGTCGAGGAGCCCGTTCACCGTCTGGCCGAGCTGCAGGAGCTGCATGTCTGCAAACGGAGACGGCTGGCTGCGGGCATTGAAGTCGCCACCGGAGACACTCACCGCAAGCAACTCGAGCTCGCCAATCGGCTGAAGGGCGATACGGACGAGCATGACGTTGACAGCCGACGCAACAGCGAGAGAAACGAGCACAGTCAACAGGTCGAGACCTGGGCTTCCACTCGACAGTGAGTGCGCGACCAGGGCGGCCGCCACGATGATGATGTTGGCGCCGATGAGCTTCGCCACGAGAGGTACCTGGAGCGCACCCTGAACGATGCGCTCCGTAAAGCTTTGGCGTTTTTCCTCGACCGTGCGATCGGCGCTCACGACTGGATCAGGCGACGATGAGTGCCGTAACCATGCCGAACATTCCATGCTCCGACTCGGCGTGCGGGAGAATGTGGCAGTGGAACGCCCAGACTCCCGGGTTGTTGCAGTTGACGATCACGTCCCACCTCTCACCGGGTGCGATGTTGAGCGTGTCGCACTTCCACGGCGCAGGCTGCGCCCACCCGTCCTTGTCGATCACGGTCATGTGCATACCGTGGAGGTGCATCGGGTGAATCATCATGCCTTCGTTCATGAACCTGACGCGCACTTTCTGCCCGAGCTTCGCCTTGATCGGCTCGGTCGCAGGGAATCCCTTTCCATTCAGGGTGTAGCCGTGCATGCCGTCATTCAGGATCATCACGAAATCGACGTCTGCCTGCTCGATCTTGCGGGGACGCTTCGGCTCCACGATAAACGCGCCCAACAGCCCAAGTCCTACCTGTTTCGCAGCGTTGTGGTGCGAGTGGTACATGTGCGAGCCCTGATTACCGGCTGGCACGGTGAACTCATATGTGAACGACGTGCCGGCCTTAACGGGAGGCTGGGTGATAAACGGGACTCCGTCCATCGCGTTGGGCAGCTCGAGTCCATGGAAGTGGATGCAGGTGGATTCGCTGAGCTTGTTGTGCAGTATCACCCGCACCTTGTCGCCTTCCTTGACGCGAATCTGCGGGCCCGGCACCTGCCCGTTGTATGCCCAGGCCTCGACCTTCTTGCCCGGCTCCGTCTCCCACTGAATCTGCTCGGCAGTCAGCTCGAACACCTTGACGCCCTTGTCCATCGTCGGCGCGAACAGCTGGTTACCGAGGCCCTCGGTCTTTGCGGGGAACGCCTTGATTCCTGCCTCGTGCATCGCATCCATCTGATCAGATTTTGCCGCAGCAGAAACTGGAGTGGCGGTCATCGGGTGAGGGGCAGTGGTTCCGCCGCTTGCGTCTTTGGCCGCGAGTTTTGCTTTTTGGGCGTCGCTCGCGTTGCAGGCTGCCAGCGAACCGCCTGCTACCGCGACCGCAGCGGCGCTCTTGAGGAAAGAGCGCCTCGAGGCAATACCATATAGGAAGTCAGTTGCTTCGGCCGAGATTGGTTTATCGCTCATCAGTTCTATTCTCCAGGCAGTGTCGTTTGGGTCGGTGTCTGACCGATGAGACAAGCTACCGGGCGCGACTTTTCGGCTCTGTCGGGAGGAGCGTCGAACCTTTGTAGGGATTTCCCCTAGGCTGCTGCCAAAAAGAAAGCCCGAGGCGCGGCAATCGCGAGCCAGACCCCGGTTCTGGGAGGTGGGCAGCCTCTGGTGATACATTGATTCCGATGACGAGCCGAACATCCCCAGCCCTTGCTGCGGCCATCAACGATGCGATACTTGCCGACATCGTCACGATCTCGGCTGACGCAATCGTCTGCGTCGACGAGGCCCAGCGTATCATTTTCTTCAACGAAGGCGCCGAAGTCATATTTGGCTACTCCACGGAGGAAATTCTTGGTAAGCCCCTCGAGATCCTGATCCCCGAACGCTTTCGCCCCAGGCATGGCGAGCAGGTAAAGCGTTTTGGTCAGGCGGAAACTCGCGCGCGCAAAATGGGCGAGCGCGGACAGATCTCCGGTCTGAGAAAAAGCGGCGAGGAGTTCCCGGCCGACGCTGCGATCTCTCACCTTGACGGCGTTGCCGGCAAGGTTTACGCGGTGGTCCTGCGGGATGTGACGGAGCGGCGCCGGGCGCACGAGAACCAGCGATTTCTCGCTGAGGCGGGAGAGACGCTTGCGTCTTCCCTCGGTCCCGACGACACGCTGCGCAATGTTACGCGGATCGCGGTACCTAACCTCGCCGATGCGTGCATCGTCAACGTTTACCATGAAGGACAGTTTCACGGCATCGCGGTAGCGCATGTCGATTCAGAGCGAGCGGTGGGCTTGGAGCGAAGCTGCATCGAGAAAGCCATCGATCCCGACAGCGCACATCCGGTCGCGGAGGTAATGCGCACGGGCCAGACAGTGCTTCTACCTGCTGTCATGGGCGAGAACGCGATCCTCGAAGAGCCGGCTCCCGAGCTGGCCGGCATTTTTGGAACAATGCCAGAGGCCGGGATCGTGCTTCCGCTGCGGGCGCGTGGACAACTGGTGGGGGTGCTCGAGCTCTACAGGCAGAACTCAGGCTACAACGATAACGATATCTTCCTCGCTGAAGAGATTGCGCGCCGCGCGGCAATGGCGATTGACAACGCCCGGCTTCACGACCTCGTTCACGTCGGCATTCGCGCGCGGGACGACATGATCGGAATCGTTTCACATGACCTGCGAAATCCAGTCAATGCCGTAAAGATGCTCACCAGCGTAATGCTGGACCGCGAGCGTCACGAGCCACTGTCTTCCGAGATGGTCGAGTACGCGACGATCATTCGCCAGGCAGCCGAACAGATGGACGCGTTGATTCGCGACCTGCTCGACGTGACGCGAGTCGAAGCCGGCAGGCTGCAAGTTGACGCGCAACACGAGAACACCGAGGAGATGTTGAGCGATGCGCTGCGAACACTGGCACCGCTCGCTCACGAGAAGTCGATGCGACTTCGCCTGAGGGCGCCGGATGAGATGCCGGCCGTGATGGCGGACCGGAAACGATTCGCGCAGGCGCTGTCGAATCTCGTCGGAAATTCCGTGAAATTTTCACCCGCCGGATCGGATATCCTCGTGCTGGTGGAAGTTCATGACACCGACATCCTGTTCTCAGTCAGCGACAGCGGCCGCGGAATGACTGCGCAGCAGCTGAGCCACGCATTCGACAGGTTCTGGCAATCGAGCCGCACAGACCGTCAGGGTGCGGGGCTCGGCCTCGCCATTGCGAAGGGCATCATCGAGGCGCATGGAGGCCGCATATGGGCCGAGAGCCGCCCCGACGAAGGATCCACATTCTACTTCACGCTTCCTCGAGCCCCATAGAAAAAAAGAAACCGGGCCCTTTCGGACCCGGCTCCCATCGAAGAGCGAGCTGGAGATCTCACCCTTCTGTCATGATCAGAAGGCTACAACACCCTCGACCACGAAGCCCTTGAACTTGCCGCCGCTGCGGATGTCAGTGGTCGGGAAATCATTGTACTTCTGGTTCACCCACTCCGCCTTCATTAGAACGTTTGGCGTGATGAACCAGCCGCCGCCCATCTGATAGCGCGTTGCGCCGACCTTGTCAGTGAACCCGACAAGCTCGCCTTTGGCGGTGTTGTAACGCCCGCCGACGAACATCCTCTCATCCGCCGCAAAGCGATACACTGCATCTACTGCATACTGGTTCCACTCGCGCTCGGTCGCTTCGGCGGCAGCCTTTCCTTCCGCCTGCTCGACGACACCGAACAGCTCGAGACCGTTAAATTTTACGAACGGGTTGAACTGCATCGCGGTAACCTTGCTCCTGAAGCCGGGCTGAATGGCGCCTGACCAGGCCTGCGCGGCTTCAGTTGACGTTGTGTTCTCGATCACGCTGTAGTAGCGCGAGCCAGCGCGGTCGCCGCTGAAAATCGTGTTGTTCACAGACTTTTTCGTGGTGTACAGCGATCCGGTCAGACGTACGCGAAGGTCTTCGTTGATCTGCCTGTCGAAGCCGGCCTTTGCCAGGTAGCTCGGGGACCGCTCGTTCGGCTTCTGGACCTGACCGCGAACTTCGCCGCCAGTGATTCCACCCATCAGCATGAATCCGTTCTTTCTCAGATACGCTTCTGCGCCGATCTCGGTCGTGAAGGCATCGATGATGTAGTTGCCGATAAACGGGTTGTAGACCGCGTTGCCGTTATCGGTGCGACGATAGTGAGCATCGCCGTAGTTCACTTCGAAGTGTCCGATGCGAAGCGTCACGACCTTCATGATGTTCTCGAGCATCGGAATCGCGATCGGTGAATCGTCGATCAGGAAGTAACCGTCCTTGACCCACGTTTCATTGTGGTGGCGCGAAGACAGATAAGATGTCAGCGCGACACGAATACCCTTCGCAAGCTGCGCGTTCAGGTAAAGGTTCGCCGTGGCATTGTTGAATCCGTGGCCGAGCCTGACGAGTTTGTTCGCGTCAACGTTGTTAACGACCTTCGGGTTTGCGGTGTTCGAATGATCGAGCCCCTGGAACTGCTGCGTGAAAGCCGCACCCCAGTTGAGCTTGAAGCCCGTATAGGGAGTCTCATCGGTCTTCGACGGCTCAAAAACGTTCAGCCCGCGCATGTCAGTCGCGCGGAAGTGCTGGATGTCGATACTTGGCGACGTAGCGAAGAAGCGGCTCAGTCCTTTTTTCCCGACCGTGATCTTTGCTGTGTCCGCTGGGGCGACAGTTGTGGTCGCCGGGTCTGTCGAGGCAACCAGTGTCTCGGTTCCCTGTGCCCATGCGATAGCGGGGATGGCAGCGACCATTGCAACTGCGATCAGATTGGTTACGCGGGATGTCATTTTAAAAGCTCCTTTACGATCTGGCGAAAGGTGAAAACCGGGGAATCCCGATCGTCACGGGGTAAGTAGCAAGTCGAACGCAACGGTGATCGGGTCACCGACCTTCATGCTGCCCAGCATCAGGCTCGGCGGTTTCACGCCGTACTCCGACATCTTGAACTTCGTGCTGCCTTTGATACGGATCGTCCCATCGTTATCGGCATTCCCGGTCGCTGTGAGCTCGATGGGTTTCTCAGTGCCGGCAATCGAGAGGCGACCCTTTATCAGCACCTCAGTGCCGGTCACGCGGTAGGAACTCATCCTCCAGGAGATTTGCGGATTGTTCGCCGCCTTGAGGGCCTTACGCATGTGCGAGTTCATCGTGCCGTTTTTGCAATCGAGTGATGCAACGGGAACTATCATCGATGCGGACTGGACGAGCTCGTCCGGAGCCGAGCCGGGCTCTGATGAAACCGAGACATCGACTTTCGACGCCGTGCAACTGAACGATTTCATGGTCGAGGTTCCCTCGATCCATAGTTTGCTCTCCTTCGAAAGGTTCAGGTTCTTGGGCAAAGCCATCTGGGCGGAAGCGACGACGGCGATTCCTGCGAGGGCTCCAGCGGTGACGATGGTCTTCATGATTTTGTTCATCGGTACCTTCACTTGGTTCGGGTTACGCAAGGAAGGTAGGAATCGGCTCGTCGCCGCTCTGTCAGACTCAACCCGAAATATTCGGGAGGAAAGGCGCGCCGTTTGTGAGGGGAATCCCTACACGACGATTTCGGGTTTCCGCTTTTTTGACGCCACGGTAACCGTTTAGATTAGGGATTCCCTCTCAAACATCAGCAGCAAATGAAGACTCTTTCCCTCCTGGCAACGCTCGCCTTCGTAACTGCCTGCGCCACCGGTGAAGCCGAACCGGCCGCGACTGCCGTCACTCCCGAAACGCCGGTGGCGATGGAGCCCGTGCAGGTCGATGCGCCGGATTCGACATCAGGTCCTGTGTCGGACACCGCCGCGGCGGTGGATACCACCCCGGCCCCGATCACCGTCCCATCCGTAAAGGGCCGAAGCAAGCGCGACAGTCTCGCGCTCGTATCGGCGATCCGTGCGGGGAGACGGGACACGCGCTGGCCGGTGAAGGGGCCGGCAGTTCTCCCGGGCGCACTCCTTCCCGCGAAACGAATCGTCGCCTACTACGGCAATCCGCTCTCGAAGCGCATGGGGATTCTCGGTGAGATCCCCCCTGACCAGATGCTGGCGAGACTCGACAAGGAAGTTGCTGCCTGGGCGAAGGCGGACCCGGCGACGCCCGTTCAGCCTGCCCTCCATCTAATAGTAGTAGTCGCCCAGGGTGCGCCGGGGCGCGACGGGAAGTACCGCCTGCGGATGCCGGATACGCTCGTGGAAAAAGTGTACTCGTGGGCTCAGCGGAGAAACGCACTTCTTTTTCTCGACATTCAGGTCGGCTTGAGCAACGTGATGACCGAAGTTCCGCGGCTCGAACAGTTCCTCAAGCGCCCTAACGTGCACCTTGGGCTCGATCCGGAATTCTCGATGAAAGGCGGCGAACGGCCCGGCTCGAAGATCGGCACCATGAGCCATGCCGACCTCAACTGGACCGTCAATTACCTCTCGAATCTCACAAAGGCAAACAATCTGCCGCCGAAGGTTCTCGTGGTACACCGCTTTACGCGGAAGATGATAACCGGATACGAGAGCATCAAACTCGATCCCCATGTGCAGATTGTCATCGACATGGATGGCTGGGGAGCGCCGTGGCTCAAGTACGACTCGTACCGTGACTACATCACGAAGGAGCCAATTCAGTTCACGGGCTTCAAGATCTTCTACGGCAACGACTCGAAGAAGGGTGACCCGATCCTCACACCTGGCGAAGTGCTCAGGCTCACGCCGCCCCCGCACTACATACAGTACCAGTAACGCCTGCCAATGCCCATCGCATCGACTAATCCGGCAACGGGTGAAACGCTCGAGACATTTACAGCACTCACCCGCGCGGAATTAGACGAGCGCATCAGGAAGGCCTCAGAAGCCTTCGGCAGGCATAGACTTTCTTCGTTCGAGAGCCGCGCGATATCCATGCGCAGGGCGGCAGAGATTCTCGTCGCGGAGAAGCATCGCTTCGGCGAGATGATGACCCTCGAGATGGGGAAGCCCATCGGCGCGGCGATCGCGGAAGTCGAAAAATGCGCGCTGGCCTGCCGCTACTACGCCGAAAAGACGCCGCACCTGCTCGCAAGTCGCGCGATCGATACGCTCGATGGCGAAGGAGCTGTGTACTTCCAGCCGCTTGGCGTCGTGCTCGCAGTCATGCCTTGGAATTTCCCATTCTGGCAGGTGTTCCGCTTTGCCGCACCGGCACTCATGGCTGGAAACACCGCGCTCCTCAAGCATTCGTCGAACGTACCACGCTCGGCGATGGCAATCGAAGAGATCCTCCTGCGCGCCGGATTCGCTGAAGGTGTATTCCAGACCCTCCTGATCGGATCGTCTGAAGTCGAGTCGATCATCGAAGATCCCCGTATCGCCGCTGTCACTCTCACCGGAAGCGAAGGCGCGGGACGGTCAGTCGGCGAGGCTGCTGGAAGAAATCTCAAAAAGACAGTTCTTGAGCTCGGCGGAAGCGACCCCTTCATCGTGATGCCGAGCGCGAATATCGGGAAGGCTGCGTCGACTGCTGTTACCGCGCGGATGATCAACAACGGCCAATCGTGCATTGCAGCAAAGCGATTCATCATACATACCGACGTATATGATGAATTCCTCACCCAATTCGTACCCGCTGTGAAAGCAATTCGAATCGGCGATCCGATGGATCCGTCGATTACGCTCGGGCCTCTCGCAACCGCCGACATCCGGGATGAGCTTGCTGCGCAGGTGACGAAGACTGTCGATCTGGGCGCGCGCGCGCTTTGCGGGGGGAAAATCCCTGAAATGCCAGGACACTTCTACGAGCCCACCGTCCTCGTCGACATACCTGATTCGAGTCCCGCAGACGTAGAGGAGATGTTCGGGCCCGTTGCATCCATATGGCGCGTGCGCGACATCGACGAAGCCATCGCGATCGCCAACCGCACCCGGTTCGGACTCGGCGCCAGCGCCTGGACGACCGATGCGGTCGAGCAGGAGCGTTTCATCCGCGACATCGAGTCGGGCATGGTGTTCATCAACGCGATGGTCGCGTCAGAGGCTGCGCTCCCGTTCGGGGGGGTGAAAGCCTCAGGCTACGGACGCGAGCTGGGCGATGTCGGGATCCGCGAGTTCGTGAACATCAAGTCGGTGAAGCGCGCGATCGGCTCGAGCAAAGTCACGAGCACTGAATAAGTAGTGCGCTGCTACTTATTCAAGGTGGGGGCGGCGGGGTGGTCGCGAGCTTTGCCACTTTGAATGTTATCGGATGAATCTGGCCAATCACTACCTGCACCGGTTTGTCGTTGGTCTCGAGGTCCGCGAGTTTATACTGGCCGGCCAGCGCCAGACGCACTATGTACGTCTGGGATATAACCCCTCCGTCTGGCTTTCCGAACTCGCCAGTCCCGTCGCTGCTCGTACGAAGGGTGCGCCATATCGTGGATCTGTCCTGCAGTACCAGGTCGACCACGAGATTCGGAACACCAGCATTGTTCTGGTCGGTCACTGAAACCGTTACGCGCCCGAGTGTATCGGGCGTAGTCGAGAAATCGGTGCAGCCCGCGAAACCCGCAACAAGTCCAGCCAGGGCGATGCCGCGCGCGGCAGCCGAAGTAAAAAATCGCATAGTCCCTCTCATTGCAGCCACCTCATCCTGTCACCAGCCGTTGACCCGGTCCCATGCGGCAACAACCTCGAGGCCGCCGTCCACGACATAATACCTGTCATACGCGGCCGCGGTCAGGCACGCGTGGTTTGGGCCGATGCGGAGCCGGGTCCCGATACGAATACCCTCGAGTGCCGCTGCACCACTATCGACCGCGACACCATGCTCCTGAAAAACCCTTTCGATGAAGCAATCATCAAGCGTGCGGCGGCCATTGATATCCCAGACCTCGCCAAATCCCCTGTCGTGCACTGTCGCCTGAGTGCTCCTGTCCTTTGAAAGCGCGAGCGCACCGGAATCCACGAGGAATCGCCCCTCTTCAGGCTTCACGCCGATCACCGACGTGAGCACGGTGACAGCAATGTCTTCACGCGAACACGAGTGGATCTCGGCCTGAAGGAGATCATGAAACATGTAGACGCCAGGCCGCCCCTCGGTGACACCGTCGAGTCGCTCAGCGTGAGTCATCGTCGGCGTTGATCCAACCGACACGACGGCGCATTCCATTCCTGCATCGCGCAGCCGCCCTGAAGCGGTAACGACCGCTCTCCTTTCAGCTTCCGCTACTTTCCTGATGCAGGGCACGTCGCGGCAGCTATACGAATGACCAGCGTGCGTCATCACCCCTGTCAGCTTGTCGCCAAGAATCTTGCCGATCTCGATGATCACAGGGCTCGAAGGGTCGAGCCCGGCGCGGTGATCGCCGGAATCGATCTCGATCAATGCCCGGAACGCTCCATGGTGCGCTGCAACCGCTGCTGCGGCGTCGGGGTGATCCGTCACCAGCGTCAAGGCAATGCCGCTCACAAGGAGTGCCGACGCGCGATCGAGCTTGGCCGGCGGAAGCGCTGCTGCAAGGAGAATGTCCTTGAAACCGTGCGAAGCGAAGTATTCAGCTTCCGCGAGAGTGGAAACGGTGATGCCCCCGGCCTCGCCTTCGGTTGCTAACCGAGCGACGTCGGAGGACTTCGCTGTCTTCAGGTGTGGTCGAAGGGTGATGCCATGCCCGCGCATCGTGCTGCTCATCCGCTTCAGGTTTCGATTGAGCTTCACCCTGTCGAGAATGAGACAGGGTGTCTGAAGATCGTGAAGAGTTGTCACCTCACCGGCCGGCCAACCGTCCATGGCACTCCAGCAGCATCGAGCGCACGATTCAGATCGGGAACCTTGACGGTCAGGAGCACGTTGAGCTTCGCCATCTCCTTCTCGAGATCGCTCATTGCCAGATCCAGAGTTTCGCGCTGGATCTGGGTCGGCGGGGACGACACGTCTCCTATCTCGTTTGCGATCTGGTTCACCCGGCTCTGGATCGACGGCGCGAAGCGTGTCCTGTCATCGGTGTCGAACTGTGCTGCCCCCTGTCGGCCGCGAACGCTCGTGAGAATCGCGTCGACATCGCGAGTCAGGTCCGTGACCTGCTGAGAGATGCTGTCGGTCCCTGCCCTGTTCTGGATCGCATTTCTCGTTTCCGTCAACTGCTCCTTCAGCAGCTCGGCTGAACGCACCACGGCCTGCACGCGCGCTTGCTGATTTGCCGCCCTTATCCGTGTCTCATGCAGCTGCTGGTATTCGGCAGGGCTGAGCCCGATCAGTGGATCGGCCTTCACGACGACCGCGACTTCCCGGGAAATCGCTGGAACGCTGTCGCGACCGCCAACCATGAGCCGAGCTGTGTATTGGCCGGGAAGCACGAAAGCGCCTGATGGCTGTCCGCGATTGGCCTGGGCGCGAGGATTGTAATAAGGAGGCCCAAGTCTCAGGTCCCACGTTGCGCGATGTATGCCTCGCTTCGCGTTCACCGTGAGGTCGCGAATCCGATTGCCTGCAGCGTCAAAGATCGCGAGAGACAGCGCCCGGCCACGCGGAATACTGTCCTTGACGTAGTAAGTGAGCGTCGCGCCAAACGGAGGATTCGGCGCACTGAACGAGCGCTCGCCAAGTGCTGCCGCGCCACGTACACCTCCCGGAACCGAGGAGTTGTAGTTGAACAGTGTCGCCGGTTTTACAGGGAAAAAATGAACGAGAGACGCGCGGTCAGCTTCAGCCAGCCGCTCGAGGGGCGTGATGTCATCGAGGATGTAGATCCCGCGTCCGTGTGTGCCAAGCACGAGATCGTTCTCACGAGGGTGTATCTGCATGTCGTGGACGGGGACAGTCGGAAGATTGTACTGAAGCTTCGACCAGCTTGCCCCTCCGTTGCCGGAGTAGTACGCGCCAATCTCGTTGCCTGCGAACAGCAGAGACGGCGCGCGCGGGTGCTCGCGAATCACCTGCAGCGAGGAATTCGGGAGATTCGCTGAGATCGACCTCCATGTCTTCCCGAAGTCAGTGCTCTTGAGCGCGTACGCCTTGAAGTCGTTGCTTCGATGTCCATCGAACGTCGCGTAGACGGTCCCTTCATTGTGCGCGCTGGCGATCACCCGGCTCACGTACGTCATGTCGGGAACACCGGGGAACTTGTCGAACTTCGTCCAGGTAGCGCCTCCGTCACGCGACACCTGAATCAGGCCATCGTCCGTGCCTACATACAGAAGACCTTTCCTGACCGGCGATTCGTCGATCGTGCTGATGTTGCCGAACAGTGCGGTTCCCGCATGTCTCGCTACCGCGCTGTCAGTCCAGAGTTTGCCCATCAACGGAAGTTTTTCCCGGTCTACCTTCCGCGTGAGGTCGGGCCCGAGCGTTTCCCACGAATCACCGCGTGTCGTGCTGCGGAACAGAAAGTTCGACGCGAAATAGATCGTCTTGTGATCGTGCGGTGAGATGAAGAGAGGAGCGCTCCAGTTCCAGCGCAGAATCTCGCCGCCGAATTTCGGCTGTGGCTTGATGCTTTTCTGCTCGCCGGTCCGCACGTCGTAGCGCACGATTCCGCCGTTCTGAGATTCGGAGTAAACGACGTTCGGATCGACGGGATCGACTGCTGAGTAGAAGCCGTCGCCGCCAACAGTGAAATACCAGTCGCTGTTCGTGATTCCCTGCGTGTTTCGCGTCTGACTCGGGCCAGCCAGGCTGTTGTTGTCCTGCAGTCCACCATACACATAGTATGGCTCGCGCATATCCAGCCCGATTGCGTAGTACTGAGCCACTGGAAGATTGCTGACGAAGTCGACTGTCTCGCCTCGGTCGTGCGAGATGTAGACTCCTCCATCGTTGCCGACTACCAGATGATCGGGATTTGTCGGATTGATCCACATCGCGTGATAGTCGACGTGCGCCGACCGCGCGATCTCACGATTGGTCAGCCCGCCATCTTCTGAAACGAAAAGCGGTACGCCGAGCAGGTAGACGCGATCGGGGAATTGAGGGTCGACCCGGATTTGTCCCATGAACCACGGGAACTGCTGGTACGACCCTTTCTTCGTCCAGCTAGCGCCAAAGTCATCTGACCGATAGACCTCGGTGTTGCGTGTCTCGAGCGTCGCGTAGAGTGTGCGCGGCTGGCTCGCGCTGACATCGAGACCGATTCGTCCGATATCTCCCTTCGGCAGGCCTTCAGTGAGCTTGGTCCACGTTGCACCGGCATCCGTCGACTTGTAGATGCCGCTCTCGGGGCCACCGCCAACGAAACTGTATGCTTTGCGCTGGCGCTGATATGCGGCCGCATAGAGCACGTCCGGGTTCACGGGATCCATGACGAGATCGGTGACGCCGGTGTGCTCGCTGATTCCAAGTATCCGCTTCCAGGTTTTGCCTCGATCGACGGTCTTGTAGAGGCCCCGCTCTCCGCCGCTCGTCCACAAGGGTCCCACTGACGCGACGTACACTATGTCGGAGTTGACCGGGTGCACGATGATGCGGCCGATGTGCTGCGACGTCCGGAGGCCCATGTGATCCCACTTCTTTCCGCCGTTCTCCGATTTGTAGACGCCGTCGCCCCACGAAGAGCTTCGCTGGTTGTTGGATTCTCCCGTTCCGACCCAGATCACATCTGGGTTCGTGGGTGCAATCGCGATGTCGCCGATCGACGAAGATCCCTGATCGTCGAAGATTGGCTCCCAGGTAGTCCCTGCATTTATCGTCTTCCATACACCCCCCGACGCCGAGGCGGCGTACATCAGCTTGCCCATGCGGCCTTCGGCTCGAGCTGTCGGACCATCGTCGACAGCGAGATCGACGATACGGCCGCTCGTGACGGCCGGCCCGATTGGACGCCAGGCAAACTCCGAGAGCATGGCGGAGTCGTGACTCGCAGCGTTGAAAGTGTTGTTCGGGGCCTGACGCGCCAGCGCGGCGCGAGTTGATTGGGCCGATGCGGCCGCCGATACGAAAACAATCGCCAGCGAAGCCAGAATCCTGAGTGAATTTCGGATGATCATGAGGACAGAATATAGAAGCTTGAGACCGGCTCTATCCCAGGAAATCCTCGAGCAGGGTTGGCGAGCGCTCGTACCACTGAAGCAGATCGGCAGGATTTTCATATATCGCCACGGCGCCCGACAATTCCTCATTTGACCAGCCGCCGCTCCTGAGCGCAATGAGCTTCACCCCCGCGCTCGTTGCCGCCTGCACATCGTAGGGTGTGTCACCGATCATGACGAGGCTGGAGGCGTCGGCGCCACTCTTCTTTACTGCAGCCAGCACGATGTCGGGGTCTGGCTTTGAATCTTCTACATCGCTCGCGCTGGTGGCGCCATCCATCAGGTCTCGCACGCCGGCGGCATCGAGGAGGGCGCCGGCCTCGCTCCCTCCCGCGGACGTCGCGACGATGAGCTCGAGACCATCCTTTGCCAGGCGCTCAACCAGCGCGCGCGCTCCGGGAGTTGGTCGAAGATGAGGGAGGTAATCGCGCTCGAAAATTTCCCACCGCCGCTCGCTGAGCTTCTTTCCTTCGGGACTTTCGCTCTCGATTCCCGCGACCGAGGGAAGAAGCTTGTCGCCGCCCATGCCGATGGCCGCCCATACGACGTCGAATGCCACCTCATGGCCGGCTTCCGAAAGCGTCTCCACCCACGACCGGGCGTGCGCCTCGTTGCTCGCCACCAGCGTGCCATCCACGTCGAAGATGACTCCCTTGAGCAAGCGACTACTGAAGCTTGGCTTGTATCGACTGCGCGAGGTCGAGATGGCCCTGTATGACTGGAGCCGCCTTCTGAATCAGATTCTTCAGCTCCGAGTTCTGCGCGGCAGCCATTGCAGTCGTCGCCGTCTCCAGCACAGTCTTGTGATATGCGACCTCGTGATCGATATAAGCCTTGTCGAAATCACGGCCCTTCGCCGCGCCGTTCAGCATTGCCACCGCCCGATCGAATTCAGCCTGCGTATTGTCTGCCGTTGGTGCTGCCGCAGTCACCCCGAGTTTCGTCGCCAGATCCTGGCCCTGCTGTCTGAGGGCATGATGATCGCGCGCCATCCTCGTTCCGTACTCGCGGACCTCTGAATTCGTCCCTTTTGTTGCCGCGATCGATCCGGCGGCGCTGTCGAGGCGGTTTGCCGCATCGAGGAGGTAGACGATGTTCGCGTCGGAGAGCGCCGGCGCCGGCCCGACGTCGCCGGTTCCCGCAGACATCCCCGCTGCTGAATCAACGTTCATCGCGATTCCCGTGTCGCCCGAGCCCGCGCCGCGATCCGAGCAGGCGCCAAGTACGATCACTGCGCCGGCAATTGCGATGTGGATCGTGCGAATCGATCTCATATTCGTCATGCTCGTCCCCCGGGCATCCCGGTATGTTGATAGTCGTATGGAGGTCGGGCAAAATGTACGCCGCACCCCCCGGTCTTAACGTTCACCATCCATGCAGCGTCAAATGCGTCACGGACACAAGATCTTTACCAATCGAGGAGGTTTGATGCGCAGGATCGCCCTTATGGCACTCGCCGCGATGTCGCTTGGTGCCTGCTCCAATGACTCGACCGCACCCAGTCAGCTCGACCTTTCGCTGGAGGCTGGAGCGTTCGGCACCGCGATAACGATGAACGGCGGGTACGATGCCGGCTTGTTTCAGGAGCGGCTGATCAATGCATTGCCTGACGAGATCAAGCTGAGCGATGATCAGAAGGCTTCGATTCGCTCGCTCGTTCAGGCCTTCGAGGCAGCGACGAGGGAAGACCGCCAGGCTCTTGGCGCGATCCTGAAGAAAGCCCGCGAAGCTGACGCCGCAGGAAAGAGCCGCGCCGAAATCCAGGAGATCCTCAGGACCGGCGCTGCATACCGTGAACGGCTCGGCGCAGCCGAAAGAAAGCTCGTGGGCGATATCGAAGCCGTGCTGACCGAAGCACAGCGCGAGTGGATTCGCGCTCACAAGCCGACTGCCTGCCGACCGGAAAGTTTTCCGCCGCTGTCCGATGCGCAGAAATCCAGCATTCATGCGCTCGAAGCCGCGTTTCGCGAGAACAATAAAGCCGATCTTGAAATCATGAGATCCGTCATGGAGGAAGTGCGAGCAGCGGTGCGTGACGGAAGCACTCGCGAGGAGGTTGCAGCCATCTTCCGCAGGGGTGCAGAGGCGGCAACCCGCCTGGCTACCGCGCGAAAGCGGCTCCATGATGATATTCTTGGGGTTCTCACACCCCAACAAAGGGCGTCCCGCTGCTTCCCACTTGGCTGATTGACTCGAGAGTAGCACGATTTGCGGTCGCGAGCCTGATTCTCGCGGCCGCCGCACCCGCGACAAGTCGCGCCCAGACACCGGCTCCACCCCAGCCACCGATACGCGCAAATACAGAAGCGCTGCGAGCCACCCTCGACTCGATCTCAGCCGCGCACCAGGGTGTGGTGGGATACTCGATCATCGATCTCGACAACAACGTGCGGCTGAGCAGCCGCGGGGATGAGAAGTTCCCGACGGCCAGCTTGATCAAGGTACCGATCCTCGTGACGGTCTACGATCTCGTAGAAAAGGGCCAGCTCGCACTCGATGACAAGCTGACAGTCCTCAAGATCGATCAGGTGCCGGGCTCGGGCATCATCCAGCACCTGCACAACGGTATCACTCTTACCGTGAGGGACGCCGCGTGGCTGATGATAACGATCAGCGACAATACGGCGACCAACATCCTGCTCGACCGGATCATCATACGGCGCGTCTGGAACAAGATGGACTCGCTTGGGCTTACCCAGACGCGAGTGCACTCCAAGTCGTTCCTGCGCAACTCCAGCGTCGCCATGGACAGCTCGGTCAAATACGGGCTCGGCGTAACGACGCCGAATGAGATGGCGCGACTGTTTGAACTGCTTGCGAAAGGCCAGGCCGTCAGCCCGTCTGCGGATTCTGCAATGCTCCACATCATGCAGCGCACCAACAGCGACCTGATGATGCAGCGCTTTTCCGGTGGCGTTCGAACTGCGCACAAGTCCGGCGAGACCGATCAGGTCCGCACTGAGTGTTCGCTGTTCTACATGCGAAACCGCATCGTGGCGTGTGTCCTGACGAAGGAAAACAAGGACACTCGCTGGATCATCGACAACGAAGCGCAGCTGACAGTCGCCCGAATGGGTGAGGCTATCATCAACGCGTGGCGCGGCCCTCCCGCTCCGGCGCGCTGATGAGCCACGAAGGACCAGGCGGAAAAGGACGCTGGGTAAACAGGTTCGCGTTTTACGCGCACCTGTGGGTGGGGGTGATTTTTACAGTCGCACTCCTGTCGATATCGGTCACCGGCATACTGCTCAATCACAAGCGCGGGCTCGGGCTGATGCCCGACGTCAACAACACGGCAAGCACGTTGTTCACGAACGCGCTCGCGATGTCCGAACTGGCGATCAAGGCACGCGCTGCAGGTGGTCCCATTGTCGGCAATACTGAAGTCGACAGGATGGATGTACGCCCAGGGGATGGGCTGATAAAAGTCAGATTCTCGGATCCCGCATCGACCGAAGTCACGCTCGACATCTATAGCGGCAAGACACTGCATGTAGGGCGTCGGGGAGATGTATTCCTCGAGAAGCTTCACTCAGGCGAGATATTCGGCAAACAGGGAGTTCTCCTGAGTGATGCTGCGGCAGTCGCCCTCACGATTCTACTTCTCAGTGGCTACTGGCTCTGGCTCGTACCGAGGTGGCGTAACCGATGAGCGCAGGAATTCTTGCTCTTCTCACCGGATTATTCGTCATACCGGGGATCATGCTGTACGTCGGCCACCGGCTGAGACGGCGATCGTTCCGCGCGCGCAAGATCTTCTGGGGCATGTTCTTCGGTCACACCGCCGGAGCGCTGCTCGCTACCTGGTACTCGATGATACCGCCGGAACTCTGGAGCTCGTCAGATTTCTGGAGGGGCGCATTCGGGTTCTACGGAATGCTGCTCGGCGGACTGATCGGAGGCCTGATCGGGTTGCTCGTGTCGCTCTTCCGCCATCCCGGGGATAACGCAGCACGGAGCCAATAGTCGAGCGTGCAAGAGGTGGAGTAACTACGGGAACTAAAATGGGGAGTGGGGTGAGAACTGCTGAGTTACGTGAGTTTTCAACCCGCAGGGATGGCAGTGTCCTGCATTCGAGCTAATCGGCTTTTGGGATAACGACGGAAATTCGCAGCGCTGTTCTGTAGTTACCCCAAATGGATAAAGCCAGAACGCAGGACCCTGGATGCCTTGCGGGCGAAAACTCACGTAACTCTGCAGTTCTCACCCCACTCCCCATTTTAGTTCGCGTAGTTGCCGCCTGGATGTAAACCGACGCCACTCATTTTTTCTTAGCGAGTATTGTCCCCCGACATGTCGAAGCGCCGCAGCGACACGGATACCGCTTCTTCGCTGCCGGAGAATGCCGCTCCTCCAGCTCGAATGCATAATCGTACGCGAGCTCCTCTCCCCGCTTCACGTCCCTGACCGTCTCGATCCACAGCCGTTCGTCTTCGACGATAGCATCGCAATTCGGATCGCACGAATGATTGATCCACCGCGCGTCGTTGCCCCCGAACGCGGCATCTATCACGATGTCGTCGGCGATCGAAAAAAGAAACGTGTGATGACCACCGCTTTCGTCATCCTGGGGATACCGCGCGTCTGACTCAGCATCGGTAAGTCGCTCACCGGTGTACTCGATCAATCGAGTGCCGGCGGGAATCCGTCGCGTCGCGAAGACACCCATTCCCTGAATCCCCGACCTTCGCACCTCGAACAGCGGGGATGCAGGCTTACTCTTTCGATTCACCTGGGCGATCGATGCCGAAGATCAGGACAGGCATGCCGAGCACTGTCGTTTCGCCTTCCACGGTTTCTCCAAGTTTTTCTGCGACACGACGCGATGGGATGTTGTCTCGATGGATGAGGCTGATGACGTGCGCGCGGTCGAGATCCTCGAAAGCGTAGCGGAGAAGCCGCTCTGCAGCCTCGAACGCAAACCCCCGTCGCTGGTGTGTCGGGGAAACCGTCCAGCCCAGTTCGAATCCCGGCCAGCCCGCCGGGTTCGTAAAGCCTGCACGGCCGATGAACTGGCCAGTCTCTTTCTCCTCGAGCGCGAAGTATCCGTACCCGCGGAGCCTCCAGTGTCCGACCATGAACGCCATGTGGCGCCAGGCCTCAACCCGGTCCATTGTCTTACCGCCGAGGTATCGCATGACGTCAATGTCTGCGGCCATTTTTTCATAGACCGGAAAATCACTTTCAGTCAACTCGCGCAGGATTAACCGCTCTGTCTCGATGACCGGAACTTTCATCGGCGAAATTTGCCTCAAGCCGCCGAGAGCCGCACCCTGATTCCCCATGGATCTGTCGCGAAGCCGATTCCGCCATGCCTCTCTACGGTGAATCCCGCCGATTCGATTGAGTCGAGGGCCGCGGAGGCGCTTTCCTTGTCCGGCAACACAAGCTCCCAGTCAAGCAGCCTGGCGTCGCCGGCTGAAGCAGGAGGTGATCCCGCGGCCCAGGTATTCGTACCGACGTGATGATGGTAACCACCGGCAGACATGAAGAGCGCACCGGGGTAGTTCCACACGATCTTGTCGAGACCCAGCCCTGCATGATAGAAACGCTCAGCCTCAACGATGTCGCCGACGAAGAAGTGAACGTGGCCCATCACCGTTCCACGCGGCGCGTCAGTCCAACGCTCACCGTTCGCTGCGGCAATGAGGTCGGCGACATCGAGAGGGTTCGTGGCCATCTGAATCTGAGCCGACTCGATGACCCACGTGTCGCGCGGCCGGTCCGCATAGACTTCGATTCCAAGTCCATCCGGGTCGGTGAGGTAGATCGCTTCGCTCACGCGGTGATCTGACATGCCGGCACGTTCACCAATCGCTTCAAGGTGCGCGACGAACTTTCCGAGTGAAGCCCGGTCGGGCAACAGCACCGCAAAGTGATAGAGACCTAGCAGTCCGCGTTTTGGAACCGGCTTAGCGCCCGGTAGTTCCTCAAGTCCGAGCAGTGGGATATCGCCATCACTGACTCCCAGTGTTGCGATATTGTCCCCGCGATGGAGAACTCTCAAGCCCAACACCTTTTCATAGTATGCGATCGAACGGGTGAGGTCACCGACCTGGAGACGCACTCGTCCCACACGGGCTTCGTCAGGAAGCCGATATCCCGGAGGCGCAATGCCGATCCGCTGTTCTGTCATCGCTTTGTCTCTCGTCGATCGAAGGTGGACGACATAAGGTGCAGACTTGTGTTGAGTGCAGACTTGTGTTGAGTTCTGGCTTATGATAATCTGTGTTATAACACTTATTCCGTCAAGCGGGCGCCTTTGGGAGGTCAGGCCCCCATCTGACGACGTGCCCCGTTCTTGCCTCTAAGTCCGGTGAATGTCCGCTCAACTACTCAGCATCACCGATCGCGGCCTTTTCTGCGAACAGGGCGGCTTTTACATAGACCCCTGGTTGCCAGTCGATCGCGCGCTCATTACCCACGCACACGGCGATCACGCCCGTTGGGGATCGCGCGCGTACGCCTGCTCGAAGGAATGCGAGCGGGTGCTCCGAACGAGGCTCGGCGCAGACCAGAACATCACTTCATACGGATGGGGCGACGGGCCAATCATCGAGGGAGTGAGAGTCTCATTCCATCCAGCAGGTCACATACTCGGCTCGGCCCAGATACGGGTTGAGCATCAGGGCGAGACGTGGGTGATTTCCGGAGACTACAAGACCGAGCCCGATCCCACCTGCACTGCATTCGAGCCGGTCCGTTGCCACACTTTTGTAACTGAGTCGACATTCGGCCTCCCGATCTACCGCTGGACACCACAGTCAGAGACCTTCGCGGACATCGCTGCGTGGTGGGGGGGTAACCGCGAGGCAGGCAAGGCATCAATCGTCTTTGCCTATGCCCTTGGGAAAGCACAGCGAGTGCTGGCTGGTCTTCAGGACTTTGCGCAGGGAGACTTCTACACTCACGGCGCGGTCGAGCGGCTGAATCGTGACTACCGCGAAGAAGGAATCAGGCTGCCGCCAACAACGTATGCCTCGGCTGTCTCTCGCACCCACGACTGGACCGGTGCACTCATCGTCGCTCCGCCGTCAGCAGCCGGGTCAACTTGGCTCAGGCGATTTGGCCCGTCTTCTACCGCGTTCGCGTCAGGGTGGATGCGTGTTCGCGGCGCGCGGCGGCGGCGCTCAGTGGATCGTGGATTTGTCCTCTCCGACCACGTCGACTGGCCATCCCTGATGGATGCAATCGACGCGACCGGTGCTCATCGAGTACTCGTGACACACGGATATCGCGATCCGGTGGTACGCGCACTGCACGAGCGCGGGCTCGAGGCGGATTCGCTTGCGAGCAGGTGGGAGGGTGAGACAGAAGAAGACGTTGTCCCGGCTGGGGAGGCGATAGCCGAATGAGACGTTTTGCCAGACTGTTCGGCGAGATCGATTCGACAACACGCACCAACGAAAAAGTCGATGCGATGGCCCGTTACTTCGCCACCGCGCAGCCTGCGGATGCCGCGTGGGCCGTCTACTTCCTGAGTGGTGGCCGCCCGAAAAGGCTCGTGCCCGTCCGACGGCTCGCGGCGTGGGCGATGGAAGAATCACGAATTGCGGACTGGCTTTTTGAGGAATCGTACGACGCGGTCGGCGATCTCGCGGAGACTATCGCCCTTCTTCTTCCCGAATCGGTCGAGTCATCTGACGACCCACTGCACGTCTGGGTTGAACAACGGCTTCTTCCCATCGGAACCGCCTCTGAGGAAAACCAGCGCTCGATAGTGCTCGACGCATGGCGATCATTGAGCGGCAACGAGCGTTTCGTCTGGAACAAGCTCATCACCGGCAGCTTCCGCGTCGGCGTGTCGCAGTCGCTGCTCATTCGCGCACTGTCCCAAGTCAGTGGCATCGCGCAGGGGGTGATCTCGCACCGTTTCGCCGGTGACTGGCGACCCTCGGCTGACGCGTATTTGCGTCTGGTTGCCGAAGGGAGCGAGTCGCCGGAGGCTTCGACTCCGTATCCATTCTACCTCGCTTACTCAATCGAAACTCCTCTCGATCAGCTTGGCCCTGTCACCGACTGGCAGATCGAATGGAAGTGGGATGGAATTCGCGCGCAGCTGATACGGCGGGGTGGTGCAACGTATATATGGTCGCGCGGAGACGAGCTGATAACTGACAGATTTCCCGAACTGGTTGCCGCATCGGAATGGCTTCCCGATGGAACGGTAATCGACGGCGAGATACTTCCGTGGGGCGAAGGACGTCCCCTTCCCTTCGCGCAGCTTCAGCGGCGCATCGGTCGGAGAAATCTCACCGCGAAGATCCGGTCAGAAGTTCCTGTCGTGATCCTCGCTTATGATCTGCTCGAAATTGACGGCCTCGACTTCCGTGAGCAGCCCCAGTCGTCCCGGCGAGCTCGCCTGGTCGAGCTCGTTGGCGAGGCCAATGCGGAATCCCGCATCCTGGTTTCGCCCGTCGTTAACGCGGAAACATGGAATGATGTCGTGGGCGCGCGCAATGAGGCGCGCGGGCTTGGCTCGGAAGGCCTCATGCTCAAGCGAGTGGATGCTGCGTACGGAACAGGCCGCCGCAAAGGAGGCTGGTGGAAATGGAAGCTCGATCCGTATTCCGTCGACGCAGTGATGGTCTACGCGCAGTCAGGACACGGGCGTCGCGCGCTGCTTCATACCGACTATACGTTCGCGGTGCGGGACGGCGAAGTGCTGATTCCATTCGCAAAGGCCTACTCCGGTCTCACCGACGCTGAAATACGTGAGCTCGACACATGGATCAGGCGCAATACAACTGAGAAGTTCGGCCCCGTTCGTTCAGTTAAGCCCGAGCAGGTGTTCGAGCTTGGCTTCGAGGGAATCCAGGCATCGCCGAGGCATAAGTCGGGAATAGCTGTGCGGTTTCCGCGGATACTGCGCTGGCGAAAGGACAAGCCTGTCACGGAAGCTGACACGATCGAAACGCTTCGTGCGCTTCTCGCTTCAACCCTGTGACTGTGCTCGATCCGGCCGAGCATTGGTTCCGGTCGCATGAGTGGGAGGCATTCGAGTTTCAGCGCGAGGTGTGGCGCGCTTATCTCGATGGCGAGAGCGGGCTGATTCACGCCGCGACGGGAACAGGAAAAACGCTCGCGGCCTGGTGGGGACCGCTGCTCGAGCAGATTGGCGAGAAGGAGCGAGTGCGTAGTGCGCTCCCCTTGCGGGTTCTTTGGCTCACACCACTACGGGCCCTTGCTGCGGATACTGCAAACGCGCTGCGGCAGCCAGTCACCGATCTGGATCTTCCGTGGACAGTCGAAACCAGAACTGGCGACACTCCTTCGAGCGCCAGGGCCAGGCAGACGCGAAGGCTTCCGACGGCGCTCGTGACTACTCCGGAAAGCCTGTCGCTACTGCTTTCCAGGGCCAATGCGGCAGCGCAGTTCGAGAGCCTTCGACTCGTCGTCGTTGACGAGTGGCATGAGCTGATGGGCACCAAGCGTGGCGTGCTCACGCAGCTGGCGCTTTCGCGGCTGCGCGGCATTTGCCCCCGGCTCAGAACGTGGGGTCTTTCGGCGACAATCGGGAATCTCGATGAAGCTGCTCGTGCCTTGCTGGGCCGGAAATCGGTTAAGCGCTCGCGTGTCGTCCGTGGTGCGGAACCGAAGACAACGGTTGTAGACGCGCTGATTCCGGAAGTGATAGAGCGCTTCCCGTGGGCCGGACATCTCGGTACGCAGATGGTCAGGCAGGTTGCAGATGCGATCGATGAGGGACAGACGTCAATCGTCTTCACGAATACGAGATCGCAGACTGAGATCTGGTATCAGGCCTTGCTCGCGCACCGGCCGGATTGGGCCGGCAGCATTGCGCTGCATCACGGCTCGCTCGATCGCAAGACGAGAGATTGGGTGGAGGATGGCCTTCGGAATGCGACGCTTCGCTGCGTCGTCGCAACATCGAGCCTCGATCTTGGTGTCGACTTTTCTCCTGTCGATCGCGTGTTGCAGATCGGAAGCCCGAAGGGAATCGCGCGGCTTCTGCAGCGCGCAGGCAGAAGCGGGCATCGACCGGGCGCAGCGAGCCGCGTGACCTGCGCCCCGACACACACGCTCGAGCTCATCGAAGTTGCGGCAGCGCGTGACGCGATGAATGCCGGTGTTATCGAGTCACGGTGTCCGATAACACGTGCGCTAGATGTTCTGGCGCAGCATGTCGTGACCATCGCCGTCGGCGAAGGCTTCCGCCCTGAAGAACTACTTGCTGAGATCCGGTCAACCGATGCGTATGCCGATCTGCCTGATGATGAATGGCAATGGGTCCTCGCCTTTGTCAGCAGCGGCGGCGAGTCGCTCAGGGCATACCCTGAATATTCCAAGGTGACGATCGACGACACGGGACGCTGGCATGTCGATGATCGCACGATTGCGCGGCGCCACCGCTCGTCGATCGGCACGATCGTGAGCGATGCACACATCGTCGTGCAGTACCTTCGCGGACGAAGGCTCGGCTCCGTAGAGGAATCGTTCATCGCCCGCTTGAGCCCGGGGGACCGTTTCGTCTTCAGCGGCATTCCTCTCGAGTTCGTTCGCGTTCGGGACATGGTTGCCTGGGTTCGCCGGTCAAACAGCGGCAAAGGCCTGATCCCCAGATGGATGGGAAGTCGTTTGCCCCTCTCGGGCGAGCTTGCCGCATCGATACGCGAGAAACTCGGTCAAGCCGCCCAAGGGGAATACAATGACCGCGAGATGCTAACCCTTCGTCCTATCCTCGATGTTCAGGCGAAATGGTCGCGCATTCCATCTCCTGATGAATTTCTTATCGAGCGCGTAAAAACTCGCGAGGGATACCACCTTTTCTTCTTCCCATTCGAGGGGAGGCTGGTTCACGAGGGGCTCGCCGCGTTGTTTGCATGGCGGATCGCACGCCTCGCGCCGATCAGTTTTTCGATGTCTTCCAATGACTATGGTTTTGAGCTCCTCAGCCCTGACGAAGCGCCGCTCGATGACGCTCTCGCTGCTGGTCTGCTCAACGCGGAAAATCTCGTTGACGACATCCCGGCTTCGCTGAATGCGACTGAGATGGCACGCCGCCAGTTCCGCGAGATCGCTCGCGTGGCAGGTCTCGTATTCCCAGGCTATCCGCGATCGGGTAAGACCGCGCGGCAGCTTCAGGCATCGAGTGGACTCTTCTTCGATGTCTTCAGCCGATACGATCCCGCCAACATGCTGTTGTCTCAGGCTCACCGTGAAGTACTGGAAAGGCAGCTCGAGCGTACCCGCCTCGGCCACACTCTTCAGCGACTGAGCAATGTGAAGGTTGTCGTTACCCATCCGAAGAGGACGCCTCCACTTGCATTCCCGCTTCTCATAGATCGCACCAGGGAGAAGGTTTCATCGGAGAAACTGGTGGACCGGGTCAAGAGAATGCAGCGCGCGCTCGAGCGGGCGGCAGGATGACCGACGTGAATACCAGTGATGGTGATCTGGAGATCACGATCCGCGGTGAACGTCTGGTGCTTCTTCCCGAGCGCGCGCTGCTGTGGATTCAACAGCGAACACTCCTGATTGCCGATCCGCATTTTGGGAAAGCGGCGACGTTTCGCGCCGGCGGGATTCCGGTGCCGGGAGGGACCACCGTTGACGCACTCACGCGCCTTGGGAATCTGGTTGGGAGAACTGGTGCGACGCGGTTGATTTTTCTCGGCGACCTTCTTCACGCGAAAGAGGGACGGTCGACCGGTTTGTTCGATGAAATCGCATCGTGGCGCGCGAGCCATTCGGCTCTCGAGATGATTCTCGTGCGCGGCAATCACGATAAGCGCGCCGGCGATCCGCCTGGCGAGCTGAACATCGAGTGCGTCGAGGCTCCCGCAATCGTGCCACCCTTCGTGCTCGCTCATCATCCTGCCAGTCACGTCGACGGCTACGTTCTCGCCGGTCACGTGCATCCGGGTGTGAGGCTATATGGCTCAGGAGGTTTGAGAGAACGCCTTCCGTGTTTCGTGTTCGGCTCGGACCATGCCGTCCTCCCGGCGTTCGGCGACTTCACCGGGTTTGCTCCGTTCGATCCCGACCAAGGTGCCGATGTCTACACAGTTGCTGGTGATACGGTCATCGCGCTCGGACCCAGGGAGCGGACGTCATAGGGCTGTCAGCGCGTAATCGCGTAAAGAATCACTCCGACGAGTCCGCCGACCAACGTGCCGTTGATGCGGATGAACTGAAGGTCACGGCCCACCGCCAACTCGATCTTGCGTGACGTATCCTCCGGATCCCACCCGCGAACCGTGTCGGCGATGAACTGTCCGACCTCGGTTCGATACTGCTCGACGACATAGAGCGTCGCGTCCAGTAGCCATCCGTCGACCTTCGCGAGCAGCTCCGGATCTTCCAGCATCGTCTCGCCGAGCGAGACGATGCCCCGGTCGACCGGCCGCACTTCTCCGTCGAGAGGACCTTCGCTGTACTTGACGATGGCCTCCTTGGCGTCGGTCCAGACCGCCGCGGAGAACTGTCGCACGCTGGGGTGCGCGAGGAGCTCCTCCTTGAGCTCTTCGCCCTTCGCGATGACCTCCGGCGATGTCTTGAGCCGCTCGACAAAG
>JAYUWU010000118.1:0-4360 GCA_043753365.1 Gemmatimonadaceae bacterium
CTGCACGTCACGGCGCGCGACAAGGCGACCGGTAAGGAGCAGAAGATCAGGATCGAAGCGTCGAGCGGACTCTCGGAGACCGAAATCGATCGCATGGTGAAGGATGCCGAGAAGAACGCGGCGTCTGACAAAGCGCAGCGCGAATCAATCGACGCTCGGAACAGGCTCGACTCCATGACATATGAAGTCGAGAAGAACGTGAAGGAGTGGGGCGACAAGGTGAGCCCGGAGATCAAGGGGCGCATCGACGCGGCGATCGAGCGGTCGCGCAAGGCACTTCGCGGCGATGACATGGCCGAGATCCGCGCCGCGCAGGAGGAGCTGACGAAGGTGTTCAGCGAGGCTGGACAGTCGTTCTACCAGCAGCAGGCTGCGGAGACGCAGCCGCAGGGTGAGAGCGGTACGGATGGTGCACCGGCAGGCGAGGCGGCTGGTACTCCGCCAGCCGACGATGTAGTCGAGGCAGACTACGAGATCGTCGACGATAAAAAGTAAGCAACTCGTAAAAGCACCGGCCGCAACCTGCAGGGGGCGGCCGGTGTCTTAGTATTAAGGAATCAACATAGAGGGGAAACAGGAACTATGTCTTCACTGTCATCACGTGCACGGTGGACCGTTGCAGTTGTCGTCGCATTTCTGGGAGGCCTGGTCATCGCTTCCGGCGGGCTCGATCTCTCGCGCCTGGGCTTCGCTCAAGGCAAACCTGACGCTGGATCAGTCGCGCCGCTCGTGCAGGCAAGCAATGCGTTCGTGGAGATCGCTGACCACGTAACACCTGCGGTCGTTTCGATCTCCGTCGAAAGCCGGCCGACAACCGACGCCCAGAGGCGCCGCCCGAGTCAGGGGCAGGTCCCGCCGGGCTTCGAGGATTTCTTCAATCAGATCCAGCCACGCGCTCCGCAGGTCGAGACCGGCTCAGGCTCCGGCTTCATCGTCTCGAAGGACGGGTACATCCTCACGAACAACCACGTCGTGACGATGAGCGACCGCACGACGATCGCTGATCGCGTGACCGTTCAGATGCTCAACAACCGCACGTACGTTGCGCGAGTCGTCGGCAACGATCCGACGACAGACGTCGCGGTCATCAAGATCGAGGGCAACGACTTCCCCACGCTGGCGCTTGGCAACGACGCAAGCAGCCGCGTCGGCGAATGGGTGCTGGCAATCGGAAACCCGCTCGGGTTCGATTTCACAGTGACCGCAGGAATCATCAGCGCCAAGGGACGCAGCCTTCCGGGACTGTTGAACCGCCGCGGTGACACCAACAACTATTCCATCAGCGACCTGATTCAGACGGACGCTGCCATCAACCGCGGCAACTCCGGCGGCCCGCTCGTCAATCAGCGCGGCGAAGTGATCGGCATCACGAGCGCGATCGCGAGTGAGACCGGAATGAACGCAGGCTATGGCTTCGCGATTCCGATTACGCTGGCAAAGAAGGTAATGGACGACATCAAGAAGCACGGAAAAGTTCGCGTTGGCGTGCTCGGGATTCTGATTCGGGAAGTGACGCCGGAGGACGCGGGTGTCGCGGGCATGAAGGACATCCGTGGCGCGAAAGTGGACGGCTTCAATCCGACGACAGGCAGCGGCGCTGAGCGTGCAGGAATGCAGGCTGGTGACATCATCATCACAGCCGACGGGCAGCCAGTCGAGCGCGTCAGCACCCTTCAGCGAATCGTTCGTAATCACGCGCCAGGCGAGAACGTAGAGCTCGAGGTGATGCGCTACGGGCAGAAGAAGTCATTCACGGTCAAGCTGACCGAGTTGGCTGAGCCTGTGAGGACAGCCGCTGCCTCGTCTCGCGCAGGCGAGCGGCCGGCAGCGAACGCGAGCCCCGCCACGATCAAGAATGAAGCGCTGGGAATTTCACTCGGCGCGGTGCCCGCCGAGCTGGCTACGCGGGCGAATCTGGCGGCGAATCGGCGCGGAGTAATGGTGACCGACGTGATTCCGCTCGGCCCTTCGTACAACAAACTGACTGAGCAGGACGTGATTTTCGAGGTGTTGTATCCTGCGCCACGCAGACCGATCAGGACAACCGCTGAGCTGCAGTCGATTCTCGGTGGCCTGAAGGACGGTGACTATATCAGCCTCAACGTTCACGCGCTTGGACAGGGTGCCGGAGCGGATCGGGTTGTGAATATCCGCATCGGGAACTAGAGGGCGCCGAGCCGCTGCGCGGATTCGGAGGGGCAGAGAAACGGCGCGCAAAGGTCAGAGGGTTTGTATTGAATAGAAGGGCGGCTCGATGGGCCGCCCTTTCTTGTAAACGAAAGCGATGAACTGTGCTGCGCAGCAGTAACGTGCGGCTGCCATGGGGTGAGCCGATTCCTTCGAGCGGGCCGAGCCTCTAAGTTCCTTCGAGTAGTCGAAAAGCGAGAGTGGCGGAACTGGTAGACGCGCTGGACTTAGGATCCAGTGGAGCAATCCGTGGGGGTTCGAGTCCCCCCTTTCGCATGTTTTCCAGAAGCAATGGCACGCACGCCGCAAGCTATGCTGTATCCACCCTCAGGCCACCTGACGAGACGTTCAATGGCCCACCGAGCGACTGTAGCCGATCGTGCCGTCGACAACAGGCCGTCGAAGATGCCCTGTGATCGAGGGAAGCGGTTTCGAGTACCGGACCGATTCCAGGTAACACTTGGTTCCTCACATAGCCCGTGTTCCATTTTGCGGACTGGCAAAGCGAAGCCCAAAACCGTCCGGGTCGAGCACGGTAAAATCTCTAAGCCCATAGTGTCTGTCCGCGATCGGTTGCTCCACAGGCAGGTCGAGCGTTTGCGCGGCAGCCCATACGGAATCCACCTCCCCGGTAAGAATCCTGACATTCGCCCGCGAAGGGCCGCTCAGTTCAGGCAGATCGGAACGCTGATCGAGGAATAGAAGCCGGCCCTCCCAACGCAACGCAGCGAATCCTGCGTCGCGTCTCTCGAGCATGAAGCCCAGGGCAGAATAGAACGCGATCGAGCGGTCGAGATCGCGGACCACGATCTCTACAACAAGCTGCTCAGCAAGTTCAGCGGTGGACCCTGTCATTTTTTTAACCCCCTCGAAGCAACGTTGCGGAAGCGTCTACTTGTACAGCGGGTCACGCCGGGACGATCAAAGCGCGTAGGTAGTGATCTCCAGCTGATGGCCGTCGGGGTCGAGCAAGTAAAGGGAATGGGCAATCTGATGATCCTGAAACTCCACCTCGATGCCCCTCGCACTCAACTCGACCCTTGCCTTCTCGAAGTTCGCGCGGTCGACTCTGAAAGCAACATGACGAAAACAAATCGTGTCCCGGCCCGGCGGCCCGGCCGGATGCATGCCGACGACGGGGAAAAGAGCCAACGAGGTCTGGCCGATGCCCATTACGGCAGGACAGCTACCCCAGACATCCTGGTGAACTCGCCTGAGACCGAGAACGTTCTCGTACCAAGCGGCTGAACGCTCAACGTCTCGGACCGTAAGCGCCACGTGATCAATAGCCTCCAGGCTGAACCTGGATTGGTACCGGGAACTACGCGGCATGAAACGACTCGCTGTTGGTGTGAAGCTTCAGCTTGTGGTCAGCGACGAAGCGAACGCGCAGAGCGTCGGTTGGCAAGGGCCCGCGCTGAGCGGCGCGGGGTAAGCCATCGCAACATCAAGCCGGTCAACATCATGATGATGCCAGGCGGGCACCCAAAGCTCCTCGATTTCGGCATCGCGAAACTGGAGGCACTGCTCTTCTATCCCGATGAACCCACCCTTCGTTGAACCGAGCCAAGGTTCGGTCAGACATTCGTCAGCGTGTCAGCGTTCAATCCTTCGACCGCAACAATTGCTGAAAGCCCGCATGTCGTCGCAGCGGGTCGAACTCGGGATCGTCATGCAGGTGCAGGTAGGTGTGCTTCAGACCCCGTGAGATACCGTGACGCAACGCCTCGATGGCACGCTTAGGGTCTCCCGTCTGCGCCAGAAGCCGCGCCTCCATCACGGCGAGCCACCCTTCGGCCGATCCCCAATAACGCAGTTCTCTCTGCGGGACGATACGCGCGAGTTCAGCACTGCGCAACGTCGCCAGCCATCTCAACGTTTCCGCGGCTTCGCGCCCGTCACCTTCACGCGCCGCCAGGAGCGCGGAACGCACGCGGTACTCGGCTTCCTCCGGTCGTTCTGTGGCGAGCACACGATAAAGCGCCATCGCTTCGGAAGTTCGCCCCGCCTCCTTGAGCAGATATGCACGCTCGCGGCGCGCGACGGGGCTTCCCTCACGGCTTGCCAGCGACTCTACCAGCGGAAGACTCCGCTGAACGAGGCGACGCGCGGCCGTCCGTTGACCATGCCCCTGCAGTTCCTCAACAGTCCTCGTCAACTGCCAGGCGGCGGA
>JAYUWU010000119.1:0-4329 GCA_043753365.1 Gemmatimonadaceae bacterium
CTCTTCCCGGGCCCGGGCTACGGCGGATCGTGCTTTCCAAAGGATGTGAAGGCGCTCGTGAAAACGGCGGAGGACATGGGGATGGAGCTCAAGGTTCTCAGCGCAGTCGAAGATGTAAACCAGAACCAGAAGCTTCGGCTCGGGGAGAAGTTGCGCAACGCGCTTGGTGACGACTTGTCAGGACTTCGCATCGCGGTGTGGGGTCTCGCGTTCAAGCCGCAGACTGACGATATGCGCGACGCGCCATCACTAACTCTCATCGAGGACCTGCTGAGCGCCGGAGCAACGGTCTGCGCGCACGATCCGGCTGCCATCAAGGAAGCGAAGCACAAGCTTGGCGACCGCATCACATATTCGGAAACGGGTTATGACGCCCTGAGCGGCGCTGATGCGCTCGTCGTCGTTACCGACTGGAATGAGTACCGGCACCCCGACTTCTCGCGGGTGAGGGCACTGCTGCGCCGCCCTGTGATCATCGATGGGCGGAACCTCTACGACCCGGAAAAAATGGCTGAGCTGGGCTTTACCTACATATCGATCGGTCGCAAGGCTGTTGAACTCCCTGAGTCCGAGCGGGTAGGAGAGTACGCATGAGCCTGAAGCGATATCTGATTGTCGGAATGACGATTCTCGCAGCGACTGCGTGCAAGCCGGTATTTAACGCCGGTTCATTCGGCAGCACTGATGCTCTGTATCAGGCGGCGATGACCGAGTTCAACGCAAAGCGCTGGGAGAACGCAACGCTCGCTTTCGACCGCCTCACAACTGAGCTGTCGCCGCGTGACCCGCGTATCACCACCGCCTACATGTACCTGGCCCGCGCGCAGGAAAAGAGGGGCGACGACCTGCTCGCGGCAAAGTCGTTCAGCCGCGTCTATGAGCTGATGCCGCAGGATTCGCTTGCCGACGACGCGCTGCTCGCTTCGGGCCTCGCGTATCAGCGGATGTGGCGCCGTCCCGCGCTCGACGCCGAGTATGGCGAGAACGCGATGACTCAGTTCCAGACGCTTCAGGCGCTCTATCCTGAGTCACCGCTGCTTCCGCAGGTGGCCGGGCATCTCACGAAGCTCGACGAATGGTTCGCTACAAAGGATTACGAGACCGGGTATCACTACCTGAAGCGGAAGGCCTACGACTCGGCCATCATCTACTTCAAGGATGTGATCAGGCTGCATCCGCAGGCGAAGAAGACCCGCGAAGCGTACCTGCGCCTCCACGCCGCCTATCAGGCGATCAGCTACCGCGATGACGCTCGCGATCTGTGCGTGGAGATGCACAAGAACTACCCGAACGATCGCGATGTCCTGAAAGCGTGCGGAGTGGCTCCTGCTGCGACTGCATCCCAGTAGAGCTTGCGCATAGGTGTCCTTGGGGGGTCGTTCAACCCCCCGCATACCGGGCACCTCATCATCGCTTCGGATGCATTCGAGGCGTTGAGGCTCGACCGACTCTACATCATTCCTGCGCATGCGAATCCTCTCAAGGGACTCGACGACAGCGGACCCTCCCCGGCTCAACGGCTTGAGATGGTCCGCCTCGCGTTCGGGCACGACCCCCGGTTCGAGGTGAGCGACATGGAAATAGGGCGGGGCGGGTTATCTTTCACGGTTGACACTTTGGGGAATCTGAGAGAGCAGAACCCGGATGCAGAGCTGATCCTGCTCGTCGGAGCGGACTCTGCACGGTCGCTCGACAGCTGGAAGAATCCGCAGCGCATCAGGCAGCTTGCGAGTATCGCGGCACTGTCGCGAGGGGATGATTCCGAGGGGCTTGACGGTGTGCAGATTGTGACGACGAGACGGGTTGACCTGTCGTCAACGGAGGTTCGGGAAAGGCTTTACGCCGGGCTTCCTGTGAAGGGTTTTGTCGCAGAATCGGTGGAGGCCTACATCTCCGCCGCGAAACTATACAGGCCACGCGCCGGCTGAGCCGCGACGCGGTTCCGGTCAGAGGAAAGGGAAATGCTTAAGGGGATGTTGGCGGGCGTGTTCGGGACGAGGCATGATCGCGAGAAGAAGCGCATTCAGCCTATAGTCGACGAGATCAATGTCGAGTACGAGCGGCTTCAGTCGGTCTCCGACGAAGACCTGCGCGCACAGACTGAGCTTTTTCGCGAGCGAATCCGTGAAGCGACGGGCGAGCTCGAGGCGCGCGTTGTCGAGCTGAAGGAGCAGAAGCGGACGGCCGCCGATCCTGCCGCTCGCGAGGAGATCGATCTCGAGATGAGCGGCGCCGATGGCCAGGGCGGCGTCGAGGGTGAGTTGCGTGACGCAACTGCGCAGATCCTCGATGACATCCTGCCCGAAGCGTTTGCAACTGTACGCGAGGCCGCTCGCCGGCTCGTTGGTACGACCGTCAAGGTTACCGGGCAGGACCAGGTCTGGAACATGGTGCACTACGACGTCCAGCTGATGGGCGGTGTTCAGTTGCACATGGGACGTATCGCCGAAATGGCTACAGGTGAAGGAAAGACCCTAGTTGCTACGCTGCCCCTCTACCTGAACGCACTGCCCGGAAAGGGCGCGCACCTCATTACAGTCAACTCGTACCTCGCCCGCCGCGACTCCGAGTGGATGGGCCACGTCTACAGGTTCCTCGGAGTAACGGTCGGATGTCTCGACGATACCGAGCCTGGAACGCGTGAGCGCCGCGCAGCGTACGAGTCTGACATCACGTACGGCACGAACAACGAGTTCGGCTTCGATTACCTGCGCGACAACATGGTTGTGTCGAACGACCAGCGCGTGCAGCGCGATCACGTCTACGCCATCGTCGACGAAGTCGATTCAGTGCTCATCGACGAAGCAAGAACGCCGCTCATTATTTCCGGCCCGGTCGGCAACGAATCGGATGCCGAGTATGCGATGCACAACGCGAACGTCGCCCGGCTCGTCAAGAAGCAGAGCGATCTTGCCAACGTGCTCGTCGCTGACGGCGAGCGCGCATTCGAGGCAGGCGACACCGAGTCCGCCGGGCTGAAGTTGTATCAGGCACGCCTCGGATCGCCGACTAACAAGCGGCTGCTGAAGGTCCTTCAGGAAACGGGCGTGAAACAGCTCGTCCAGAAGATGGAGCTGCAGCATCTCGCCGACAGGAAGCTCCCGGCGTCGAAGCAGCAGTTCCGTGAGACCGAGGAGGAGCTGCTGTACGTGCTCGATGAGAAGGGGCACAGCGTCCACCTGACTGATCGCGGCGTCGAGTTCATGTCGCCGAACGATCCCGACGAGTTCGTGTTGCCTGATATCTCGCAGGAGGTCCATCGGATCGACAAGGATCCGGACATGACGCCGGAAGAGAAGCTCGCTGCACGGGCAGAGATCAATCGCGAGTATGCGGCGAAGAGCGAGCGGCTCAACATCGTGCATCAGCTGCTGCGCGCGCATTCGCTGTATGAAAAGGATGTGAACTATGTCGTGCAGGATGGTCAGGTCCTGATCGTCGACGAGTTCACGGGCCGCACGATGCCGGGACGCCGCTGGTCCGAGGGACTGCACCAGGCGGTTGAAGCAAAGGAAGGCGTTCAGGTCAAGGGTGAGACGCAGACGATGGCGACGATCACCATTCAGAACTACTTCCGCATGTACTCGAAGCTTGCCGGCATGACCGGTACGGCCGAGACGGAAGAAAGCGAGTTTCACCAGATCTACAAGATCGGCGTTTCGGTAATTCCAACGAACCGGCCAGTCATTCGCGACGACAGGCAGGATCTCGTCTACAAGACCCGCCGCGAAAAATACAACGCGATTCTCGAGGAGACCGAGCGGCTTCACAAGCTTGGATTTCCGGTGCTCGTGGGAACCGTGAGCGTCGATGTGTCCGAGACGCTGTCGCGCATGTTCAAGCGGCAGGGCATCACGCACAACGTCCTCAACGCGAAGTATCACCAGCGTGAGGCCGAAATCGTGGCGAGCGCCGGACAGCCTGGCGCAGTCACGATCGCAACGAACATGGCCGGCCGCGGAACCGACATCAAACTCGGCGAAGGCGTGACTGTTTCGAAGCCATCTGTTGTGAAGGATGCAGAGAACAACCCGCAGGAAGTGACGGAATGCGGCGGACTTCACATCATCGGTTCCGAGCGGCACGAGTCGCGGCGAATCGACAGGCAGCTGCGCGGTCGCGCGGGACGCCAGGGAGATCCGGGCTCCTCGCAGTTCTTCCTCTCGCTCGAAGATGACCTCATGCGCCTCTTCGGCAGCGACAGGATAGCGAAGCTGATGGATCGGATGGGAGCGGAAGAGGGCGAGATGCTGACGCATCCGCTCATCACGCGGTCTATCGAGCAGGCTCAGAAGCGCGTCGAGCTCCAGAACTTCCAGTCACGCAAGC
>JAYUWU010000120.1:0-4269 GCA_043753365.1 Gemmatimonadaceae bacterium
ACGCTGCTCGACTTGCTGACCTCGGTGACTCAACTCGACAATGCACGAACAGGATTGATCAGGGCTCGATACGACTACCGTGTGGCCAAGGCGCAGCTTGAAGCGCTCATCGGCCGTGACCTTTAGGGAGATGACATTGACCAGAAAGACCGCCTTCGTGCTCGCCGCATTATCGACGCTGGCATGTTCGAAGGAAAAAGAAAATCAACTGACTATTCCGGTGGCGGCCGTTGAGCGGCAGACCATCGTCGTGGATGCGCAGGCAACGGGTGTCGTCGAGCCGATCAACGTCATCGAGGTAAAGGCCAAATCATCGGGTCAGATCATCGCTATGCCTGTCGAGACGGGCTCCTACGTGAAGGCGGGCGACCTCCTGATTCAGCTCGATACTCGCGACACGCGCAACTCGTACGCGCAGGCGAAGGCAGATCTCGACGCTGCACTGATTCGAGCTCGTGTTTCGAGAACCGCGCGCGAGCGTTCCTCGCAGCTCTTCAAGGAGCGAATCATCACATCGGCTGAGAACGAAGCGTCGGAAGTCGAGTACGCGAACGCGCAGGCAACCGTTCTTCGCAACCGCGCTGCGCTCGACCTGCGTGCACAGGGTCTCGAGGAGGCGACAGTTCGCGCGCCGGTTTCAGGCACGGTCATCGAGAAGCCGGTTTCGATCGGCCAGGTGATCGCGTCGGGCACGGGCACGTTCGGTGGCGGAACAACGATTCTCAAGATGGCTGACCTCACCAAGGTCAGGGTGCGCACGCTCGTGAATGAGACCGACATCGGCAAGGTTCGCGCGGGGCTCCCGGCGACTGTAACTGTCGACGCATTCCCTGATCGTCCCTTCGTCGGCGTCGTCGAAAAGATCGAGCCGCAGGCGACGATCCAGCAGGCCGTGACGATGTTTCCGGTGCTCGTGAGCATCGACAACATGGCGGGGCTGCTGATGCCCGGTATGAACGGAGAAGTGTCGATCGAGGTAGAGCGACGCGACAATGCGCTTTCCATCTCCAATGACGCAGTCCGCAGTCCGAATGAGGTGGTCTCTGTCGCAACGATGCTTGGACTGGACCCGGATTCGGTTCGTGCGGCAATGCGGGGCGGTAGCGCGGGACAGAATGCCGGTGGTGCGCAAGGCGCACCGCAGGGTGGCCCACGGGCATCGCCAGCAAGCCAGACAGGCGGACGCCAGGGTGGAAATCTGCCGGCGGCGACTCCTGAGCAGTGCGCGCAGGTGACGGCTGCACTCGCTAAAGACCCCGCGGTTCAGAAGCAGCTTGCAGATCTGCGATCGAAGATGATGGCAGGGGAGATCGAGAGAGAGGCTATGCAGGCTGAGTCACAGAAGCTGTACGCGAGTGCGGGTGTTGATCCCGCTATTGCTCGCGCCTGCTCGAGAACTCAAAGACCGCAGAGCGGGCAGAGTGCGCAGAGCAGCCCCCAGCAAGGGCAGCAGGGCGGATTCGGTGGTCAGCGTGGCGGCGGCGGGCGGCGAGGAATGGTGTTTGTCGTCAACAACGGCAAGTACACGCCAAAAATGGTGCGCCTCGGAGTCAGCAATTTCGATGTATCAGAAGTCGTATCCGGGCTTGCCGAGGGTGACTCGGTTGCGATCCTGAACGTGGCGGCAATGCAGGCGAGACAGCAGGAAGGGCTTGACCGGATTCGCTCGCGTGGCGGAATGCCGGGTATGCAGCGTCAGCAGCCGCAAGGACAGCAGGGCCAGGCACAGGGTGGTCAGCGGCAGGGCGGCGGCGCCGCTCGCCAGTAGCTCAAGCGCGAAAACGTCAACACGGCACGGACGGAATTAATGACAGCACCAGTCCAGAAAGTTGAAGAGCGCGGCGTCAAGCTGCGCGGCACCGGGTCACCTGCTCGATCTGCGTTTGGCGCCGCGGACGCGGCGCAACGCGGCAGCAGCGCCGCACTCGCCAAGGAGATCGTCCTCGTCGCACTTGGTGCGCTCCGCGCCAACAAGATGCGGTCGTTCCTCACCATGCTTGGCATCGTCATCGGCGTCGCAGCTGTCATTGCAATGGTGGCGATCGGAAAGGGCGCCCAGAATTCTATCAGCGAGCGCATCGCCGGACTGGGCACGACGCTTCTTACGGTGCGCCCTGGTGCACGCCGCGGATTTGGTGTCGCCACGGAAAACAATGAGAAGCTCACAATAGAGGATGCGGAAGCACTCGAGGCCCGTGGCACTTACGTCGCCGCCGTTGGACCGGAGATGAACAAGCGCCTGCTGTTGCAATACGGATCGTTGAACGCGCAGACCCAGGTGACTGCAGCAAAGCCGAACTGGCTCGAGATCAGGAAGTTCAGCCTGGCCGGAGGTCGCTTCTTCAACGAGTCAGAGGAAGGAGGTATCCGCCGGGTTGCGGTCATCGGATCAGCTGTGCTCGACAACCTCGGCCTTCAGACTCCGGAAGCGATAATCGGCGAGAACGTCCGCATCGGCGGGCTTCAGTTCGAGGTTGTCGGTGTTCTCGCATCAAAGGGCCAGGCGGGCGGCTTCGGCAACAACCCGGATGAAGTCGTTGTGATTCCGCTCTCGACCGGACGTTATCGGCTGATGGGCACATCGGACCTCAACAACATTTCGGTTCTCGCGAGCAGCGAGGAGGAGATCCCACTCGCGCAGGCGGAGATTCAGTCGATACTGCGCCGCGAGCATCGTCTCACGGCTGACAAGCGTGACGACTTCGATATCAGGAACCAGGCTGAGTTCCTCAACACCTTCGCCGAGACGACGAAGACATTCACGTTCCTGCTTGCTGGAATTGCGGCCGTCAGCCTGCTGGTGGGCGGCATCGGGATCATGAACATCATGCTCGTTTCGGTTACCGAGCGAACGCGTGAGATCGGAGTGCGAAAGGCGCTTGGGGCGACCAAGGTTGCGATCCTGTTTCAGTTCCTGATCGAGGCGATCGTACTTTGCCTTCTCGGCGGGCTGATAGGCGTGGTGCTCGGCGCCGGTGGCGCGTTGGCGTTGAGCAGCCTCGCAGGGTTCAACACGACGGTGGACATATCCTCAGTGATTCTTGCCTTTGCCTTCTCGGCCACCGTGGGAGTCCTGTTCGGTGTCTGGCCGGCGCGCAGGGCTGCTGCTCTGGATCCGATAATTGCGCTGCGCTACGAATAGCGAACAGCAAATAGCGACTAGCGAATAGCGAATAGCTAGAAAAAGACCGGGGCTCGAAATTCGAGCCCCGGTCTTTTTCAGGCATCCAGCGCGAAAATCAGACTGCTTCGTCGATTTCCCTTTCGGCCTTGCCGAAGTTCTTCTGGATCTTGCCCTTTGCTTCTTCGACGCGGCCCTTGATATGCTCGCTGGTGTCGTCAGTAGCGTCACCGATGTCGCCGCGAACCTGGCCCTTAACTTCCTTGGCCGTTCCCTTCACCTGATTCTCGAGACCGCGCTGTTCCAGATCCTTATCCATACTTCCTCCGCTTCTGACTTACAGTGATATATCGGCCGCGCTCTGCGGCAGACTCTGTAATTGCAACCACCGTGCCCGCGGGATCATGTGTATTTTTCCGTTTCGGGTATGGCAGGCATGATCTTTGACTGCGTGTTTTTCGTTTTGCTCCCTTCCTAGAGGCCGATAGACATCAGTACCCATACTGACGCGACACCGACCGGCAGCCGTCTCGCCAAACTCTCGCTGCTCGCTATCGGCGTTGTTTACGGCGACATCGGGACAAGTCCGCTCTACGCGATCAAGGAGTGCTTCAAGGAAGAGCACGGCCTCCTTCCGACAGAGGCTAATGTTTTTGGCGTACTGTCGCTCATTATCTGGGCGATCATTCTCGTCGTAAGCGTCAAATATCTCGCGTTCATTCTCCGCGCTGACAACCGCGGCGAAGGCGGAGAGCTCGCACTTCTCGCTCTGCTGTTGCAGAAACAGCAGCGCGTCACTGACAGGACCAAGCGGCTTATAATCATTGGCCTCGGGCTCACCGGTGCTGCCCTCCTCTACGGCGACGGTATCATCACGCCGGCAATGTCGGTGCTCGGCGCAACCGAGGGACTGAAGGTCATCGCGCCACAGTTCGGCATCCTCGTCGTGCCAGCGACGATCCTCATTCTGTTCACGCTCTTTATGGTGCAGAAAAAAGGAACGCACAAAGTCGGTCGCGTGTTCGGGCCCGTGATGGTCCTATGGTTCGTAACTCTCGCCATCCTGGGTATCCGGGAGATCGCAAGATCCCCGGGGATCATGCTCTCGCTTAATCCGTGGTACGGCGTGGACTTCTTCATCCGCAACG
>JAYUWU010000121.1:0-4263 GCA_043753365.1 Gemmatimonadaceae bacterium
AAGGCATTTCCTGACGGCAAAGGAGGAGTACTTGTACCAGCGGCCTGATGGCGGCTTGTCCCGGGTAAAGCCGGGCTTTACCAGTTTGAAATTCGTCAAGAGCCCCGAACAGGTCTCGCACCTTTACCGACCAGTGTGGCGCCGGACTCTTGCTTCGATCGTCCGCGTGACCGGCCTCTCGGTTCTTCTGGCGGCGGGAACGCTTTTCACATACAACTATCAGAGCCACGTCACCGTGGCCTCGCTGCAGATTCTGCCAGGCGCAGTGATCAGGGCAACGTCGCCAGCGGAAGATCCGTTCAGGGTCAGCCAGGTTCTTCGTCGTTACACGAGAAGCTCATCTGATGCAGACCGGATCGCGCTCGCCGTCGTTTCTGAGGGAAAAAAGAGGAAGATCGATCCCGCAATGATTCTCGGGATCATGCTCGTCGAGTCCGAGATGAACCCGCGCGCGCGCAGCTTCGTTGGCGCAGCCGGCCTGATGCAGGTGATGCCGTTTCATCGAGGCCGATGGGGCTGCAAGTCCCGCGACCTTTACGACATCGAGAGCAACATCTGCCACGGCGTCAGCGTCCTGGCTGACAACATCAAGCGCGCGCCCAATATCGGCGTGGCTCTTCAGCGTTATAATGGGTGTGTTCGCGGGAAGAACACTCCCAATTGCTACACTTACACGCGCAAGGTGATGAACGCGCGCGACAGAACCAACAGACAGCTTCTCTCGCTGGCAGACTGAACGGGTCAAGCGAGGGAGCAACAAGGGGACATCAAGGCTGAGACGACCACCGGCAGGTGTTGTGCTTGCACTCGCGCTGCTTGGTATCTCCTTCGCGGGTCCACTCGTTCGTCTCTCCAACGCTGACCCGCTCGCAATCGCTGCCTGGCGGCTCTGCTTCTCGCTCGTCATCGTTGCGATCGCGCTTGCGCTCACCGGCCAATGGAAGGAATGGCGGGCCCTTACGGGCAGGGATGTGGTCTTCGCCGCGGCGTCGGGAGTCGCCCTCGCGCTCCACTTCTGGGCCTGGAATGCGTCCATCCACCTCACCACTGTCGCCGCGTCGGTCACCCTCGTCAGTCTTCAGCCCGCGTTCATCGTTGCGATCTCCGCGATCTTTCTTCGCGAATCACCGACGCGACGCCAGGTGGCTGGAATAGGAGTAGCGATCGTCGGCGCAATGATCATTGCGGCGCCCGGATGGCGTGAAAGCGAGGGAGCCTTCACGACCGGAGCGCTCCTGGGAAATCTCCTCGCGACCTCGGCCGCGGTCACAGCTGCGATCTACTACAGCATTGGCCGTCATCTGCGTAAGCGCTTCGGGATCTGGTCTTATGTTGGACTCGCGTATAGCGCGTGCGCGCTTACGCTGGTCCTGATGGCGCTCATCACCAACGTTCCGCTTTCACCGCAGCCGACGCGCGAGCTCGCGATTTTTGCTGCGCTCGCGATCGGCCCGATGCTGCTTGGCCATACCGGGATGAACTGGGCGCTCAAGTTCCTTCCCGCCTATGTAGTCAACCTCGTGACACTTGGAGAGCCTGTCGGGGCGACGATACTGGCCGCCATAATCCCCGGCATTCACCAGGTCCCCTCCGCGGCAACGATGCTCGGCGGGGCGGTGATTCTCGCCGGGGTCGCGCTTGCAGCATGGAGCACGGTGTCCCCGCGGCGCGGCGGGTCGTAGCTTTAGCGATAACCCACAATCGACTCACCGAGAAAAATGATCCGAAGCCGCATCCTGCTCGTTGTCGCCGGCCTGCTCATGGCTGCCCCCGCGACCTCCTCCGCCCAGCGCAGAATCACGTCTCCTCTTCAGGAGTTCGGCCACAACATCGGGGACGACTACCGCCTCGTGAATTACCAGCAGCTCATGAAGTACTGGGAGAAGCTGGATCGCGAGTCAGATCGCCTGCGAGTCGTTCGCATGGGCACGAGCGCCGAAGGCCGGCCGATTATGATGGCAATCATCACGGCTCCGGAAAACTTTCCGAAGCTCGAGCGCTACCGCGAGATTTCGCAGAAGCTCGCGCTTGCCGAAGGCATCACCGAAGATCAGGCCCGCGCGATGGCGCGCGAAGGCAAGTCAATAGTCTGGATCGACGGGGGCTTGCACGCCAGCGAGGTTCTCGGTGCACAACAGCTCGTGCAGTACGTCTACGAGATGGTGAGCCGCAACGATGCGGAAACCATGCGATTTCTCAGAGACGATATCCTCCTGGCGGTGCTGGTAAATCCCGATGGGATGGACCTTGTGTCAGACTGGTACATGCGCGATCCGGTTCCCGAAAACAGACTTACCTCTGGCGTGCCGCGGCTGTACCAGAAGTATATCGGCCACGACAACAATCGCGATTCGTACATGGCATCGCAGCCGGAGACGCAGGCAGTGGACAGCATCCTGTTCCGCGCCTGGCATCCGCAGATCATGTACAACCACCACCAGACGGGTCCGCGCGGAACTGTAATGTTCGCGCCGCCTTTCCGGGATCCGTTCAACTACAACATGGATCCGATGGTGCCTGCAGGGATCGAACTGGTTGGCGCAGCGATGCACAGCAGGTTCATCGCTGAAGGGAAGCCCGGCACCACAATGCGCAGCGGCGCGAACTACTCGACATGGTGGAATGGCGGTCTCCGCACGACTGTCTACTTCCACAACATGATCGGCCTGCTGACGGAAACGATCGGGAATCCCACACCGATGGAGATCCCGCTCGTCCCCGAACGGCTGCTGCCGAGCGGCAACCTGATTTATCCGATCATGCCGCAGAAGTGGCATTTCGCGCAGTCGCTCGCGTACGAGCTGACGGCGAACCGCGCGGTGATGGACATTGCGTCGCGACATCGCGAGACCTTCCTGTTCAACTCATGGAAGATGGGAAAGAACTCCATCGATCGCGGCAACAGGGATACGTGGACGATGACGCCGCGCAGGATCGCGGCGCTATCCGCGAAGATCAGGGAAGACAGCGCGGCACGCCGGCGCGTTGCTACGGCCGATTACATGAAGGTGCTGCAGACCGCTGAGAATCGAGACCCGCGCGGCTACATCATCCCGTCCGACCAGGGCGATTTCCCAACCGCTGTCAAGTTCATCAACGCGCTCGTGAAGAACGGCATCTCGATTCATCGCGCCACGAGCAGCTTCTCGGTTGGGAGCAAGTCGTATCCGGCCGGGTCGTACGTCGTGAAAACAGCGCAGGCATTCAGGCCGCACGTTCTCGACATGTTCGAGCCGCAGGATCACCCTGACGACATTCCGTATCCGGGTGGCCCTCCGACACCGCCATATGACAACGCTGGCTGGACGCTCGCGTATCAGATGGGGATAACGTTCGACAGGATTCTCGAGCCGTTCACGGGTCCATTCGAGAAGCTGCCCGGATTTGCGCCGGTGCCGGAAGGAAGAGTAGCTGTCGCTCCAGTTGCAGAAGGTTGGTATGCATGGACGAGAACCAATGACGGGTTCGCAGCAGCCAACAGGATGCTGAAGGCAGGGCATGACGTACACGTGCTGCGCCGCGAGCATGTCGCTGGCAACAACACATGGCCTGTCGGGACGTTTGTAGCGCGTGCAGTCGCCGCGTCATCAGCGGCGATGAATGCAGTTGCACGCGAGCGTGGGGTGTCGTTCGTCGCGCTTGCATCCGCGCCACCGGAGGATGCGATCTCGAAGTTGAGGATTCCGCGGATTGCGCTCTGGGATGTTTACGGCGGATCGATGTCGTCAGGCTGGATGCGGTTCGTCTTCGACCAGTTCGAGTTCCCCTATCAGGTCGCTTTCGCGCAGGACCTCGACAATGCCGATCTCAACGCAAATTTCGACGTGATCATCCTGCCGGACGATGCATCTCTCACCGTTGCCGATACGACGCGCGGCTTCGAGTTCAGGGGCCAGCCAGCAGCCGACAGGATCCCCGCTGAATGGCGCAATCGCCTGGGTCGCATCACCGTTGGAAAAACTTTACCAAGGCTCAAGGCATTCGTCGAGAACGGCGGCACGCTGCTCGCGGTCGGTGATGCGTCCGAAATTGCGTACCGTTTGGAGCTGCCGGTGACGAACGCCGTGGTTGGCGAAGACGACAAGCCACTGCCGCGCGCAAAATATTATGTGCCTGGCTCGGTTCTCTCCGTTGCCGTCGATACGAATGACCCGATCGCCTGGGGAATGAAGCCGCGGACTGACATTTTCTTCGACAACAACCCGGCGTTCCGGATCACGAAGGGAGGATCCGCGAAGCCAATCGCGTGGTTCGACAGCGAAG
>JAYUWU010000122.1:0-4244 GCA_043753365.1 Gemmatimonadaceae bacterium
GCGGGGTTGCCGGTCGATCTTTTCGCGCCGCGGCTCTCTTTTTTCTTTGCCGCGCACAACGACTTGTTCGAGGAGGTCGCGAAGTTTCGCGCTGCGCGCCGGATGTACGCTCGCATCATGCGCGATCGTTTTGGCGCCGCCGATTCGAGCTGCCGCATGAGATTTCATACGCAGACCGGCGGCGTCACACTTACTGCTCAGCAGCCGCTCAACAATGTCGTTCGCGTCACAATCCAGGCGTTGGCTGCGACGCTTGGCGGCACGCAATCGCTCCACACCAACGGGTACGATGAAGCGCTGGCGCTCCCGACTCCCGAGGCCGCGACTCTCGCACTGAGAACTCAGCAGATCGTGGCGCACGAAGCGGGTATTGCGGGAACCGCCGACCCGCTTGGTGGCAGTTACTACGTCGAGCATCTGACTGACGAGCTCGAGCGACGTGCGATGGAGCTTATCGCCCGCTCCGATGGGCTCGGCGGATCCGAAGCCGCAATTGCAGCCGGATTTTTCCAGGACGAGATCGCCCGCAGCGCCTACGAGCATCAGCTGCGCGTCGAGACGGGCGCGACGGTAGTGGTCGGAGTGAACCGCTTCACCGACGACGAGCCACCTCCTGTAATCGCCGCCCCCGATTTTTCGAGGCTCGAACAGGAGCAGGCTTCATCGCTCAAGTCAGTCCGATCGAAAAGGGATGGTGAAGCGGTAGCCCATGCGCTGGGAGCGCTCTCTCGCGCGGCGGCCGAGCTGATGGTGCGCGACGGCGGAGTGCCCGCGATAATGCCCTCGATCGTCGACGCAGTGCGCGTCAGGGCGAGTGTAGGCGAGATCTCTGCGGTTCTAATTACCGAGTGGGGCGAATACATTGCGAGTGCCTGACGCCGGCGGCCACTCACTACGTCCTGCATCGATGACTTCAGCCGCAAACGCGCCTCCCGCACGAACTCCAGCCGCCACCGCCTCCCGGGAATGGGATGGATACGCTGACGAGTGGATCGCTCATTGTCCTCAGCCGTTCTGGCGCGCTCACAGCGATGCGGTCAATTCTGACCTCGTCGAGCGCTGGCTCCCTGCCGGGACGGTCGACAGGATTCTAAAGACCGACCTGTTTGACGAAGCAGTTGCGACCGGATTGTACCCGGTGATCGCGGGCCGCTGCATGACCCTTTTCGGAGTCGATGTGTCCATGCGAGTCGCCGCAGAAGCGGGTGACCGATACCCGCGGCTGAGGTCAGCAGGGGCGGATGTCCGGCACCTGCCATTCGAAGACCGCAGCATCGACGCCGTCGTTTCGATCTCGACTCTCGATCATTTCGCCACGTCCGAGGATATCGGGGATGCTCTCGTCGAGATTCATCGGGTCCTCAAGCCGGGTGGCACTCTGGTGCTGACGCTGGATAATCTCGCCAACCCGGTCGTTGCCGTGCGCAATTCGCTGCCGTACTCACTGACTCACGCCGCGGGGCTGGTTCCGTATCCAGTCGGCAAGACCCATGGCCCCCAGGGCGCCCGCAGGTTGGTCGAGACATCCGGACTCACTGTCGTCGAATGCGCGGCGATCATGCACGCTCCTCGGGTGCTCGCTGTGCCATTCGCGAGCTTCATCGGGAAGCGGCGTAGCCAACGGCTGCGGACCGCTGTGTCGAAAGCCTTTCTGGCGTTCGAACGCCTGCGACCGCTTCCAACGGCATTCATCACTGGTCACTTCGTGGCGATACGTGCCACGCGCGCGCTCTAGCCGAGCGGTCGCTTGACGATTTCAGGGGGCGACGTATCGATTCGTCCCAGCGGAATCCTCCGACCGCGGTACGGAGTCGACGTAACGCTCGAGCGGAGATAGCGTGGGCGAGGTTTCACGCACGCTGACAACGCTGCGAATGTCGCGTCGCGGAGACACCGGCCATGCGTCGGTCACCGAGTTTCAGAACAGGCGGCTCAGGGAGCTCGTCGAGCACGCATACTGGAACGTGCCGTTCTACACGAGGAAGTTCGACGCGGCGGGCGTCGAACCACGGCACATCGGTGGAATCGCCGATTTGCATCTGATCCCGGTCACGACAAAGGACGAGCTGCAGAACCTGCCGGTCTCCGACATCGTCGCCCGTGGAACGAATCCTCGCAGTCTCATGCTTCACAAGACGTCGGGCTCCACCGGCGAGCCGATGATAATTCGGAGGACGTGGATGGAAGAGCGGGCGCTAGGTTCGCTCAGAGCATCCGAACTGGGTGCGTACGGGATTCGCGCGTCTGACCGGATCGTTTCGCTCGGGAGATTCCCGCCTCGCGAGCAGACTCGCCGCGCTCGTGCAATGATCGTCGCGCTGCGTACCATGGGGAGATTTACTTCGGAGAGCGTCTCGTTCCAGCTGCCTCCAGAGAAAATCCTCGACACGCTCGTAGACCTGAAGCCGGATGTCCTCGCGGGCTATCCGGGAGTGCTCGACCAGCTCGCCGCGCTGATGATTGAATCAGGACATCCCGGGCCGAGTCCGGGGTTCATCATTACGGGATCCGAGGTCCTAACCCCTGCGATGGCTTCGCGAATAAAGAGCGCGTTCGGCGGACGGTTGTATGACAAGTACGGGGCCAACGAGTTGGGACGCATCGCGTCGCAGTGCTCGGAAGGATCGCAGTATCATGTCTGCCGCATCGGTGTAATCGCCGAAGTCCTCAAGGACGGGCGTGACGCCGACCCCGGGGACGACGGCGAGCTGATTGCGACCGGGCTTCATTCCTTCGCGATGCCGTTCATCCGTTACCAGTTGGGCGACACGGTCGCGGCGGGATCGACTCGCTGCGATTGCGGAAAAAATGTCCAGACCATCAAATCGATCCGTGGCCGCAGTCACCACTATATCACGCTTCCAGATGGCCGGCGGCTGCATATGTACGTGCTGACATCCGCTTTTTACGACATGACCTTCCGCTGGATGCGTCACTACCGGATCGATCAGGAATCCCCGCGGCGTGTCGTTCTCCGGGTCGTTCCAAAGCTGCCGCCAACAGACGAGGAGGTCGCAACCATTCGCGCCAGAGTGACGCAAATTCTCGGGGCTGACACGGACTTCAGTATCGTCTTGAGCCCGAGCTTGTAGCTACGGGCCGTTAGACCAACATCCTGGGCACTAACGACGTTAGCCCGAGCTTTTTAGCCGGAGCCGGGAGGGTATAGACCGGCATGATAGGTGAGCTAGAAACCGGATGATGGGTGAGTCGAGCCACTCGCGGTATCACATTCGGGCAACCTCCGGAGGTGCCCGTGCCGTGGAAACAGAACTCACTCATGTCAGAGAGATTTGCGTTTATCCAGGCATGCCTGGACCGAAAGAAACGGATCGCCGATGTCTGTAGCGAATTCGGGATAAGCGAGAAGACCGGGTACCAGCTTCTCAAGCGTTTCAAGGAAGGCGGGCTTCAGGCGCTCGGTGAGCGATCTCACGCGCCGAAGTGTCACCTCGGCCGGATCACGCCGAAAGTGGCCGACCGTATCATCGGCCTCAGGCGGAAGTATCCTTACTATGGTGCCGAGACACTTCGCCACTGGCTGATTCACAGTGAGCCGGGAGAGCGGTGGCCTGCAGCGAGCTCGATCGGCGAGCTACTAAAGCGCGAGGGCTTGATACGTCCGAAACGCCGGCGTCATACTCCAGCTGAGCGAAAAGAACTCGATGGCCGGGGATCTTCCAGAACCAGAGCCACCGAGCCGAATCTGGTCTGGACCGCTGACTTCAAGGGTCAGTTCAGACTGAGGAAGGGAGCTGGCGAGTACTGCTATCCCTTAACGGTGCTTGATCTCCACACGCACTTCCTCTTAGGCTGCACGGCCCTTGAGTCGACCGAAGTGGCGTCGGCGCGCGAGATATTTGTCGCTCATTTCGAAGAGTACGGCCTGCCACAAGTAATCCGCACCGATAACGGAGTGCCGTTCGCCCAGCCGAACGCTCTGGGTCGACTCGGAGCGCTTGCCTTCTGGTGGGTCCGCCTCGGCATAAGACCGGAGCACATAACTCCCGCCACGCCTTCAGAGAACGGAGCCCATGAGAGGTTCCACCGGACACTCAAGGAGGCTGCCACAAAGCCCTCTTCGCAGTCGATGACTGCTCAGCAACTGAGATTTGATGAGTTCAGATCGGAGTACAACTTCAAGCGGCCGCATCGAAGCCTTCAGAACAGGAAGCCTCCGGGATACTGTTACACCGAATCCCCCAGGCCCTATCCGGCTCGACTGCCTGAACTCTTCTATCCTG
>JAYUWU010000123.1:0-4229 GCA_043753365.1 Gemmatimonadaceae bacterium
TACGGTATCAACACCGGTTTCGGAAAGCTGTCGGAGATTGCCATTCCTCGCGACAGGCTGGCGGAGTTGCAGGTGAACCTTGTGCGGTCGCACGCCTCGGGGGTTGGTCCGCTCCTTCCGGAGCCCGAGGTCCGCGCAATGATGCTGCTGCGGGCGAACGTGCTCGCTAAGGGATATTCAGGTGGACGCCCGGAGCTGGTCGACCTCCTCACAGGAATGCTGAACGCGGGACTTTGCCCGCCGATTCCGGAACAGGGAAGCGTTGGCGCGAGCGGGGACCTGGCTCCATTGGCCGCGCTTGGGCTATCGCTCATCGGCGAAGGCGAACTGTCGAAGAATGGCGGCCCGCTTCGCGATGCGCGCGAGCTGCTTGCCGAGTGCGGTCTCGAGCCAGTGACGCTTGGCCCGAAGGAGGGCATTACTCTCATCAATGGAACGCAGGCACACACGGCGGTCGCAGCGCTTGCTGTTAATGACGCGCTCATCCTGTGGCGCACCGCGCACGTCGCGGGCGCAATGTCTCTAGAGGCGCTACTCGGCACTCCAGTGGCGTTCGACAGGCGGATTCACGACGCGAGAGGACAACGCGGCCAGTCGGAATCGGCGGCAATGCTGCGCGACATACTCGAGGATAGCGAGATCAGGGAATCCCACCGCGAAGGGGATTCCCGTGTGCAGGATGCTTATGCCCTGCGGTGTATGCCGCAGGTTCACGGCCCGGTCAAGGATGCGCTCGACTGGATCGAAAATGTCGTCACGCGCGAGCTGAACGCGGCGACTGACAATCCTCTCGTGTTCGAGAACGGTGAGACGTTGAGCGGTGGAAACTTTCACGGGCAGGCAGTGGGCATGGCGCTCGACTTCCTGGCAATCGTGATGACGAATCTCGCGACGATCTCCGAGCGGCGAATCGACAGGCTCGTGCACCCTGACTTCAACCAGGGAATGCCGGCGTTTCTCTCGCCCGAGGCGGGAGTCAACTCGGGATTCATGATGGCTCAAGTGACGGCTGCTGCGCTTGCGAGCGAATGCAAGGTTCTTTCGCACCCCGCGACGGTTGACACGATTCCAACGGATGGCAATCGCGAGGACGTGGTCCCGATGTCGATGGGTGCGGCGTGGAAGGCTCGCCGCGTGATAGGAAACGTTAGAAACGTTCTGGCGATCGAGCTCATGTGCGCGGCTCAGGGATTGGATTATCGCGCGCCGCTCAAGCCTGGACGGGGATTGCGACCCGCTCTTGCCGCGGTGCGTGCGCTTGTTGCACCGCTTGGAGCGGACAGGGTGTTGAGTCCCGACATCAACGCGATAGCTGATGCGATTGGAAAAGGAGTGTTCGATGCGGGAACAGACAATGAATGAGATCGAGCAGGCGATGCCTGACACGGGAACGATTCAGCATCGCGCGATGATAATTGCGCCGCGCGGCACCACCATCACCTGCAAGGGATGGCAGCAGGAAGCCGCATTGAGGATGCTGATGAACAATCTCGATCCGGATGTGGCAGAGCGTCCTGAAGATCTCGTGGTTTACGGAGGCACGGGAAAGGCGGCGCGCAACTGGGAAGCGTTCGAGGCGATCGTCACTACTCTCCGGCGACTGAAGGACGACGAGACACTTCTCGTTCAGAGTGGCAAACCCGTAGCGGTATTCCGCACGCACGCGGGTGCACCGAGGGTGCTGATTGCAAACAGCAACCTCGTTGGACGCTGGGCGACGTGGGAGAATTTTCGCGAGCTCGAGCGCGCCGGCCTCACGATGTACGGGCAGATGACCGCTGGATCGTGGATTTACATCGGCTCTCAGGGAATCGTTCAGGGCACGTACGAAACTTTTGGCTCTGTCGCGACGAAACATTTCGGTGGCTCGCTTGCGGGGCGATTCGTGCTCACCGCTGGTCTCGGAGGCATGGGTGGCGCGCAGCCCCTCGCCGCGACGATGCAGGGAGCCGCGGTTCTCGCGATCGAGGTTGATGAAGCGCGCGTGGACAAGCGTCTCGAGACCCGCTACTGCGACAGAAAGACGTCGAGTATCGACGAGGCAATGGCGTGGATCGAGGAGGCGAAGAGGTCAAAGTCTGCGCTTTCAGTCGGCCTCATCGGAAACGCTGCCGACATCCTTCCCGCCATGGTATCGCGTGGCATCGTTCCCGACGTGCTCACTGACCAGACGAGCGCGCACGACATGCTCAACGGCTATGTGCCGCGGGGAATGTCTCTCGAAGAAGCGAACGAACTTCGCATTGCCGATCCGGCCCGGTACGTGGAGATGTCAACTGCTTCGGCCGTCACGCACGTATCCGCCATGCTCGACATGCAGAAGCAGGGGGCGGTGACGTTCGACTACGGCAACAACATTCGCACCGTTGCATTCGATGCCGGCCTGGGCAACGCGTTCGACATTCCCGGGTTCGTCCCGGAGTATGTTCGTCCGCTGTTCTGCCAGGGGAAGGGACCGTTCAGGTGGGTCGCACTCTCCGGCGACCCGAAGGACATCGCCCGTACCGACGAGCTGGTGCTCGAGCTGTTCCCGAACGACGAGCACCTGAAGCGGTGGATCACGCTCGCGCGCGAGCGCATTGCGTTCCAGGGGCTCCCGGCCCGCATCTGCTGGCTCGGCCAGGGCGAGCGGGCGAAGTTCGGCGTTGCGATCAACGATCTCGTTGCATCGGGAGAGTTGTCAGCGCCGATAGTGATAGGTCGCGATCACCTCGACACGGGAAGTGTTGCTTCTCCCTTCCGTGAGACTGAGGGAATGCTGGACGGAAGCGACGCAATAGCTGACTGGGCGATACTCAATGCGTTGCTGAACGTCGCAAGCGGCGCGTCCTGGGTTTCGTTTCATCACGGCGGTGGTGTCGGCATCGGCAACTCGCTGCACGCGGGGCAGGTCATCGTCGCAGACGGCACCCCGGAAATGCGTGAGCGACTCGAGCGGGTTCTTACAAACGACCCCGGAATCGGCGTTGCGCGGCATGCCGATGCCGGATACGACACAGCAATCGCGACAGCAGCAGCGAACGCGATCGATCTGCCGATGCTGGCCTAGATGCTCTCGAGCAAGTTCAAGCCGTGGCACGTTCCGGTGTTCCTCGCGAAGTACGCGTACCTCGGTATCGTGAGGAAGCCGGTCCTGGTGCATTTCGAGGTGACGCTGCGCTGTAACGCGCGCTGCGGATTCTGCGACTACTGGAAGACCGACCCAAAGTCAAAGGCGAGCGAGCTGAAGAGTTTCGTCGACGCGGCAAAGTTTTTCAACCCGATGATGATCACCTACACCGGTGGCGAGCCTACCCTGCGACGTGATCTCGAGGACATCGTATCGGCAGTCAACAAGGCGGTGCGGATCCAGTACTCGACTATGATAACGCATGGCGGAATGATGACGGCCGAGCGTGCGAAGTCTTTGTGGGATGCGGGTATTCACCAGTTCAATTTCTCGCTCGATTTCCTCGATGAGCGCCATGATATCGCGCGGGGCATTCCGGGATTGAGCTCGAGGATCTTCGGCGTGATTCCGCGGATGCGCGAGATCGGGGTCGACAGCATCAGGTTCAACACAGTGATCCGCGAGAACAATCTCGATCAGCTCATGCCGATCGTGCTGCGCGCAAAGGAGCTGGGCGTCGGAGTCAACTTCAGCTCGTATACTGATTCAAAGAACGGCAATCGGGATGGCCTCATCGAGGGCGAGCGTGTGCGGGACCTGAATGAGGCGATTGCCGAGCTGCTTGCGTACAAGAAACAGAATCGCGGGGTCATCACGAATTCCGACTATTACCTGGAGAACATCCCGCGATACGTAAGCGGCGAGTTCACCGAGCCGTGCCAGTCCGGCATTCGCACGATTCACGTGGACCCGATGGGACATGTGAAGCGCTGCCCTGATTTTCCGGCTGACTTTCACTGGAGGGACTTCAGGAAGTACGAGCCTATCGAGTGTAATGCGTGCTTCTATGCATGCCGTGGCGAGGCGCAGGCGCCAATCCGGTTGTCGCGGATACGGGATGTGATGGCGAGTCCATCTTAGGGCTGAAACCCAGGTGTGTGCGGATTCGGCGGATCGGGCGGATTACGCGGATACCGCGTCGAGCGGATTTAGCGGGGCCTGTTCAGCCTCTCGGCGACCTGCCTGTAAAACTTTGGCTTGGGACCGAAGTGCAGGAGCAAGCCGACGTCAATTTTACTGGCACACAAATAGTTCTGGAGTTGGCGTTCCGCGGCGGGCG
>JAYUWU010000124.1:0-4218 GCA_043753365.1 Gemmatimonadaceae bacterium
CGCTACGTGGGCAGATGCTGACGCTGTACCATCAGCGCCGACAACGAGCGGGGGATAGGCGCTGGCAGCGCCGACAATCGGAGCTCCCGCTGTGCCGCAGGTTCCGTCATGCACGTGCCAGGGCTATCAGAATATTGCTCGGAACAAACTTGGAATCGAGAACTGTGCGGATCCAAGACTAACTACATTCGACAATCGACGACTTATCGAGAATCGCGGACTAAATCAGGACTGTTCTCCGAAACCGTTGTAGTTCCGTCCTATGTCTGTTCTCGATCCTCAATAAGTCGTCGATTGTCGATTGTAGTTAGTCCTGAACCCGCAATTGACTCATGTGCAGCCTTCTGCCGGCTGCGGATCCCGGGCCCGTACCCGAAGTGCCGGAAACAGAAGACCGCTCTGAACATTTCTCAGGCCCACCGCGGTATCAGCCTGCCCCCTCTAAATGAAGAGCAGCACAAGACCGATGATCGCCGGAAGTGCCTGCACATAGAGGATCTTCCTGCTGGCGGTCGCAGCCCCATAGAGACCGGCAGCTGTAACACAAAGCAGGAAAAACATTGCAACGGACCTCCCGGCATCACTGAGCGTCAGGCTCCAGAACAACCCCGCGGCAAGAAAGCCGTTGTACAGGCCCTGGTTTGCCGCGAGAACCCTTGAAGATTCCGCGCGTTCCGGCGTGAGCCCGAAAGCGCGCATCCCCGCCGGCTTCGTCCATAAGAACATCTCGAGCACGAGTATGTAGACGTGGATCGCTCCAACAATCGCGATCACAATGCACGCGGCAACACTCATCAATCAGCTCCCGGTAATATTCCCTGCCGACTCTCGAGCGCCTCGGCCTCTGCTGCGCGACCAGTGCTCCTCAGCAGCTGAGCGTAGTCGGTCACGGTTTCATTCACAGCCGCATGACGGTCTCCATATGCCTTGATGCGGATCGCCAACGCCCGCTTGTAGAGCCCCTCCGCCTCGGCGTAACGGCGTGCATCCCGAAGTGTCCCCGCGAGTCCGTGCAACGTCGTGGCGATGCCAGGATTATCCCGCGAGAGACGTGCTTCCTTGATCTCGAGCGCCTGACGAAACAGCGGTTCCGCTTTTTCCAGCTCGCCCAGCTTCCAGTACGTCTCGCCAAGGTTGTTGAGAAGTGATGCCATGTTCGGATGCGTCGGGTCGAGCGTGCGCTCGAAAATACCGCGCGTCCGCTCGTAGAGTCGCGCCGCCTCGATGTACTTGCCCTGCGTCCAGTTCAGCGCTCCGAGATTGTTGAGCAGCGAAGCGAGATCGGGGTGACCGGGACCAAGCCGGGCCTCCTGCATCTGGAGGCTTCGCTGCATGAGTGGCTCGGCCTCACCGTAGCGCTGCTCCGCCCAGTACACGATACCCAGCCCCGAGAGATGCCGTGCGAGTGCAGCGCTGTCTCCGTTCGGTGCGCCTTCAGCAATCGCTATCGCCCTCTTGTACAACGCTTCAGCTTCACCATTCCTGCCCTGCTGCCAACGCAGGGTCGCGAGCGCCCCCAGAGCGTGACCCCTCAGAAACTGCGAATCTCCTTCGAGCATCTCGTAGATACGCAGTGCACGCTGATAGTGGATTTCGGCCGAGTCGAGCGTGCCGTGGCTGGAATGTGCGTGGCCGAGCGCGATTTCAGTTTCCGCCACCCCAGGATCATTCGGACCAAGCGCGCGCGTTCGCGCGGCGAGCGCGACACTAAGCTGCGCCCGCGCTGCATCGTATAATCCCAGCGATGCGTACGCAGTGCCGATCGTGTGCATCATCCTTCCCTGCAGTCGTGGGTCCCCGCCGAGATCTGCAAGCGACCGCTGTGCTCCGCGGTCGAGAAGCTCGCGCGCAGTCACGTCGTTCCCGCGTGACTCACCCGGATCCGACACGTTGAAAAGCTCGACGAGAAAATCAGTCACCTGTTTTGCCGCTGCAGCTTCGGCGGCAGCTACCCGCTCCGCCCGCGTCGCACGCACGAGACTCAAAGCAGTGAATCCTGCGCCGATGAGTAGTGCGATGGAAGCGACGACACTCGCAGCAAAACCTGCGCGGTGCCTGCGTATGAACTTGCTCGCGCGATATGCGGCTGTCGGCGGTCGTGCGATCACCGGCTGGTGAGCAAGGTACCGCTCGATGTCCTGCGAGAGCCCAAGTGCGCTGTCATAACGCCGGTTTCGATCAGGCTCGAGCGCCTTCATCACGATCCAGTCGAGATCGCCGGTAAGCGCGCGACGCAGGTTGTCGGGGTTCGTCTGCCTCGCATCTGCGATCAGCTTCTGCCCGACGCCAAGCTGCGTGTAGCGAACGCTCGGCCGCGGCGCATTCGTCGTTCGCGACGCGAGGCGATAGATGAACGCGTGCATTGCCTGCGCCGAAGGCTCTACAGGCAGGCTCCCGACCAGAAGCTGATACAGCACGACGCCAAGCGAGTAGATATCGCTTCGCGTGTCGACGTCGATTCCCGACGACTCGGCCTGCTCGGGGCTCATGTATGCCACAGTTCCGATCGGCGAGCCGATCGCGGTGAGCAGCGTCTTGTCAGTGAGCCGGAGGCCGAGGGCCTTTGCGATGCCGAAGTCGATGACTTTGGGAAGCGGCTTCCCGTCCTGTTCGGTAACCAGGATGTTCGACGGCTTGAGATCGCGATGGATCACGCCCTTTTGATGCGCGTGCTGCACTGCGTTACAGACGCAGGCGAATATTTCCAGCCGCTGCTCGGTCGACAATCTCCGCGTATCGCAGTAGTCGAGGAGTGGCAGGCCTTTTACGAGTTCCATCGCGAAGAACGGCTCGCCGGTCGGCGTCTCACCAGCCTGCAGCACCTTTGCGATGCCGGCGTGATCCATCAGCGCGAGAGCCTGCCGCTCGGCGTCGAACCGCGCTCTTATCTCGGTTGTGCTGTACCCGGCGCGCACAACCTTGAGCGCGACGTGGCGGCGGACGGGACCTGTCTCCGCCGCCTCGTACACGGTTCCCATTCCTCCCTCGCCGAGGATCCCGAGGATCCTGTATGGCCCGATATGCTCCGGGTGCAGGAGCTTGGAGCGGTCAGGCCCGGCTTCGGCGCTTATCACGTTGACCTCCCTTCGAACTGCTGCCGCTCTATTACCGGATGATGATCATGTCGGGGTCGATGATCACCGTGTCCGCCGTTACGCTGTCGCGCACGCAGATCGCCGAAACGGCATACTGATATCTTCTGCCGTTCTGTGCCGGATCGAGTGACTGCGCGCCGGCGGGCCTCGCCTTGGTCGACCTGTACGGAGGTTTTCTCCGGAAGGGCCACGGGCCGCCGCGTTTGGCGATCACCTCCATCTCCGAGACGTTCGCCGATGCGTCGAGTCGCCAGTTGATCGAGTCTCCCGGCTGGACGTCGATCGCCCATGGCGTCAGGGAAAAGGAAACGCCGCGTCCGGCCAGGCAGTCAATCCTTACATCGACGTTCAGGGTCCTGAACGTCCCTTGTGCATCGAGCGAATCTTTTGTCGCGACTACTGCGGCAAGAACTGCCGCACCGCAGGCCAGCAGGACCTTCGCACGCATAACCCGTCCGTGGGAGAGAGCGACAAGAGTGCGGGACGCGGGGCGGCTGCGCAAGGCATTACACCCTGGGCCCGCTCCCCCCAGGCCCTGCAGAGACCGGATCACTTCCCGAAAACGACCCCGTGGGGTACAGCGAGAACTTCACCAAGGCCCGGCACGTTCACATTCGACATGTCGAGCCTTGGTGTCTTTTCATCACGAGAAAGCCTTCCAGTCGACGGATCGAAGATCAGCAGATGAAGCGCAGCATCCTTCTTTGACCCGCTGTTGACTACAATCCTCCGGCCTGAAGCATCGTTGCCGAGCCAGTGCGGCCTGACATTACCGGTGAAGGCGTAGCGTGAGACTTCCTTCGGCACCGCAGGATCTGACACGTCGAGAACGACGACCGCCTGTTCCGCCGGCACCGTCTGAAGCCAGTACTTCCCTATCACTACAGGCACTGCGCAATCCTGTCCCGCGAATCTGTATACGGGCGTGATGCGCGGCTTGTAAGTCTCGTACGCTGTAATCGTGTAGAGCCCGCAGGTGAAAGTTGCAAGCATCACGGTTTTCTTATCCTGAAGCAGGCGTGGCTCTCCCGGGAAGAGATGATGCGGCGTGGTGTCGGTCGCATGCATACCATGAGGATGATCGGCGGGAATGCGAAGGGTATGCAACAGTTTTAGATCTGAC
>JAYUWU010000125.1:0-4209 GCA_043753365.1 Gemmatimonadaceae bacterium
ACGGAAGTCGCACTCGCTTCGCCGCTCCTGCTACATTGAGCCGAATGACCTCGACGGAAACTGCTGAGCGCAAGGAGGACGGGCATGGCGCGTCCGCAGTTCACCGTTCCCCCCTTGCGGCGCTCTCCCTCGCCGCGCTCGGTGTCGCTTGAGCTCGCCTGAAAGAAGGACCGTGCGGCGATTGGGCGGAACTTGACCGAATTTCAGCAGTCCTCATATTCAATCGGCTCAGGCTTTCCTATTCCTCACCTTACAATGCAGAGGCGATATGAGATTAGCCGTTGCAGGCGGAGCGATTGCCTTCGTTGTATCCGCGCTCTCTCTCCCAGGCCAAGCGCCCGCCACAAGTACCCGCGCATACTCCGAAGGACCCGTCACCGTAATTTCTTACGTTCGAACGAAACCAGGGATGTTCGAGCGGTACATGGAATACCTGAACGGGCAATACAAGCAGAATCTGGAAGCCGAGAAGGCGGCCGGGATTGTATTGGCATACACTATTCACAGGTCCCAAGCGCGAACGCCTCAGGATCACGATCTCATCCTGTCAGTCACATACAGGAACTGGGCTGCGCTGGACGGCCTCGCAGATCGTACTGATGTTGTAGCCAACCGGGCCCTGCAAAGCACGCCTCAACAGCGCGACCAGCAGTTCATCGACCGCGCGGCGATGCGCGAGGTTTTGGGATATCGAAATTACCAACAACTTCTTTTGAGGTAACGCCCAAGCGTGGCGAGGCGAACTCAAGACACCCTGCCCACGGGTTGCAATGAAAAGGCCCCGCAACAATAGCTCGTTGCGGGGCAATATTCCGCCGTATTGTCTTCTTCTCCAGCGCGAGACCAATCACCGCCTCCCTGCCCTTTACTTGCCCCCTCTAGCGCGCTGTCACTCCCATCATCCACACGTCTCCGAAATAGTCGCGCGTAGTCACGACCGCGCGCTTCAGGTCGGCGGAGTGATTCAGGCCGCTCACCGGGCGCGGGACAGTTCCCAGTCGGCGAAACGCGCCCGGACCCGTGATGTGAATCAGCGTCGCGCTCTCGGCGGTTTCATATGCATGAAAAACCATAGAGCCGTCGGGCAGGGCGTTGATGCGGCCGTCGTCGACGAAGGTCGAGAACCACCGTGTCGCTGTTCCCTCCCGCAAGGACAGCATACTTACACCCATGGTGTCGTTGGTTCCGGCGTTCCAGCCTCTGTATGCTAGCTGGTCACTCCGAGAAGCGCTCAACCCCTGGATTACATCGTACCACGGAGGTTTTGGGAACTCGCTGGTTTTCCCGCCCCGGCGCATTCCAATGCCCTGGCCGCCGGCTTTGATCCAGACCCATCCTCCGCCAGGCACAGCCACCCAGTCCCACACGATCGAGTCGGGCGGCGAGAACTCGTCCCGGGACGCGCGGGCCGCGACGTCGAAAAGTGAAAAGCGCAACCGTCCGCCGTTCCTGCCGTAAATCGCAAGCGTCGCGGAGTCGACCCAGTTCGCCGATTGGGCGCCAGCGGGTAATACGACTGGAACTTCCGATCCGCCGCTGAACGGCAAGAGCGACCAACGATAGTCCACGCCCCCGGCCGGAGCGGGGACAGCGCGCCTGATCAGGATACGCTCCCCGCCGGGCGAGATGCCAGCGCGAAGAGGGGTGGACGCCTGGAGCAGTCGCCGCGAATCAGGGAATCGTCCAGCCAGGGCCTCCGACAGGTCCAACGCGTACACGCTGTGTTGATACGTTCCGTCATCGACGGCGAGTACGGTGCCAGCCTGGTTGACTGAGAAACCAGTCAGGCGGCCGCGATAGACAGTATCGGCTCTTTTGCTCAGCCGGCCGGTTGCGCTGTCGAATGAAGTCCGCACGATCACGGACAGCTCGTCGTTCAACCATGGCGCGAGCCAGAGCGCGTCCACGCTCGCGCGGGTCACTCCGAATGGCATCACGTGCCGCACGGATTCCCGGCCGGCGCGGTCGAGTATCAGCCACTCGGCGTGATTCGGCGCGGCGAGAATGACGCCGATCCATTTCGAGCCCGGGATCGTGCCGAGTCCGGCTACTCGATACCCGCCAGTCCGGACTGCGATGCTGTCACCGACTGCGCCGCCAAGCGTCGCGACGCGAATCCACTGCACGCTGTCGTCTTTCGCATCCGGCGCGATGAGGAGCGAATCGCCGCCGGCGTAGAAAGTGACACCGCTCGCGCCCATCGTGCCGCCGGGTCCGGCTCGTCGGGGCGGGCCCCCAAGGAGAGAGACGATATGCGCGCCCCAGCTCCCGCCGATCGTGCCCACGACGAGCAGATTCCGGCGGTCGGGGCTCCACTCGATGAAATAGGCCGAAGCCGCGCCCGTGAGCACGCGGCGGGTCGCGGTGCCGCCGACGTCCTGAACATCAACTGCATAGGCGCACTTGGTCTCGGTGCACTCGCGCGTGACGTACGCCAGTTGCTTCCCATCGGGGGAGATTGCGGGAGACTGAACGCGCCCGGTGTAGGTCAGCTGGGTTCGGTCGCGCAGCGTTGCTGCCGGGCCGGCATCCCCGCCGGATGACCTCATGAACCATCCGCCCACCGCGAGCGCCGCGACCAGCGCACCTACGGCGGCGAGCGCGAGCCGGCGATTGATGCCCCGGGATACCGCCGCGTGCGGTCGGGTATCCGTTGGGGTGCTGCCTCCGGTCGTCGTCTGCGCTGCTTCGATCTGTGCGAGCAAATCATCGGCGCTCTGCCAACGGTCTGCCGGCTTCTTCTCCAGGCACCGCATGATCGCCGTCGCGAGGATCGGCGGCATTGCGGGGCGGCGCGTGGTCACGGGCCGGGGCAATTCGGTGACCTGCGATGCCAGCACCTGCTGCGGCGAGCCGCCGGTAAACGGCGGCGCGCCCGCTATCATCTCGTACCCCACCACACCGATGGCGTAGATGTCTGCGCGGTGATCGACATGCGGATCGGCCACCGCCTGCTCGGGCGACATGTACGCCGGCGTTCCCAGTGCCACGCCGGCTGTTGTTATCCTGTTCTTTCCGGTGGCCTCGCTTAGCGCTTTCGCCACGCCGAAATCGGCTACGAGTGCGTGACGCCCGGTCAGGAGAATGTTCTCGGGCTTGATGTCGCGGTGAACCACTCCATGCTGGTGCGCGTACGCAAGTGCGTCGCTCACGTCGCGAAGAATGCGGGCCGCGTCTGTGACCGGCAGCTCCCCCTCTCGGGCGAGGCGCTGCCGGAGCGATTCCCCGGCAACGTATGGCATCACGTAATACAGCAGCCCGTTGGCTTCACCGGAGTCGTGCAGCGGCAGTATGTGGGGGTGGCTCAGCCTCGCGGCGATCCTGATTTCCTGCAGGAAGCGCTCGCTGCCGATAGAAGCGGAAAGATCGGGCCTGAGCACCTTAACTGCGACCTGGCGCTCGTGCCGGACATCCGACGCCAAGTAGACGGTCGCCATGCCGCCCTCGCCCAGCTCGCGCTCGAGACGGTAGCGACCCGCGAGTGCGGCGGAGAGTTGCTCGAAAGCTGCTGTCAGGAGGCGCTCTTCATCATGCGCATTCGGGAGGATAGAGCAAGTCGGGCGCCCGCGAAAGGGCGCCGCACAGCTAACATGCTACTGACGGTCGGCGCGCTGCGCTTGTTCGGCTCTATCCGCTCTGCGTCTAAGTCATGAATTGGAACGTGTGGCTTTGACCAGAGTCATCTACAGTCACCGGCTTTCCTACTTTGCTAGCGCAGCGTTGCAGCGATATAAACGTCGTCTTCGACGAACAGCCACGCGTCCTAACGGAGAATTTTAGGCAGCTCGTAAAGCTGGGGTTTGGACGAAGGCTTCGTGAACGTCCACGTTTACGAAGCCCGCATTGCGTTACCGCAGTGCGGGGCAAAGACTTTCAGTACGGGCCGTCGAGGAGTTGAACCTCGGACCTCAAGCTTACAGGCGTGATTCAACAACATTCATGAAAGACATTTTTGTCCGCATAACACTATGACGGAGCGCGAAATGTCCTGTGCAAACCTTCTGAATGTCTACGCGTGTCCGGTGACAACTCCACACCTGAACCGACACCGACTGGCCACCGCACGGCCTGTTTTCCGCCCGGGATTCAGAGCAACCATCACGGTTCGCCGCGGTTGCCAAGGCCTGCACGCAGTCGCATACTCTTCTGGCGACGACCGAATCTCCTCCCTTGGACGGCAGTCGGTACCGGCTGTCCGGCGACTTGTTG
>JAYUWU010000126.1:0-34060 GCA_043753365.1 Gemmatimonadaceae bacterium
CAGACATCGCACGGGGATTCCAGGACGCGCTGATCGGCGCACTCGTGGAGAAAACACACCGTGCTGCCGAGGCGTTCGGTAGAACGAGGATCGTTCTCGGGGGTGGTGTTGCCTGTAATCGCACCCTGGCCAACGCCATGCAGGAGCGTGACCCTGGGCTGTCTGTGTTTGCCCCTGCACCAAGGCTCGCGACTGACAACGCAGCAATGATCGCGCGTGCGGGACTTTTTCATTACGAGCGAGGCGAGAGATCGGGACTCGACCTCAATGCATTCGCAAGCCAGCCGATTCCCGGCTTAAACGCAGCCTGACCTCCACGATCGAGACATGCCACACATCTTCGCGCAGATAGTTCATCATCCGGTTTCATACGGACTCGGTCCGCTGCAGTTCACCGGCTTCGGATTCGCGATGCTGCTCTGCTTCGTCATCGGCCAGATCATCACGCAGAACGAGATGGACCGGCGCGGTCAGGACGGCGAAGTCGCCGGCGACATGGTCTTCGCCGCGGTGATCGGTGGACTGCTCGGCGCAAAGATCTACTATGCGATCCTGATGGGAGATGCGTCTTCGCTCACCAGCCGCGCAGGGTTTGTGTTCTGGGGTGGGCTGATCGGCGGAATTGCAGCAGTCACGTTCGTCGTGCACCGAAAGAAGCTGGGCATTGCGAGAACCAGCGATGCAGTCGCTGTTTCACTTCCGGCGGCATACGCGGTCGGGCGCACGGGATGCTGGGCAGTAGGAGACGACTACGGAAGGCCGTGGGATGGTCCGCTCGCGACTGTGTTTCCCGAAGGTGCGCCGCCGTCCACTGTCGCGAACATGTCGAACATGTTTGGCGTGAAGTTTCCCGCGGGAATGTCACCATCGGAAGTCGTGGCAGTGCACCCCACCCAGCTCTACGAAGTCGCGATGGGCATCGTCATGTTTTTCATAGTCTGGAAGCTGCGGCACCGCGTGCACGGGGCCGGATGGCTGTTCGGCGTCTACTGCCTTCTTGCTGGCGTCGAGCGTTTCATCGTGGAATTCTTCCGCGCGAAAGATGACAGGTTTTTTGCAGCTGGCCTGACTGCTGCTCAGCTGATCGCGATTGCCTTCGCGCTGTTTGGTGCCATCTGGATGTACATGCGGTGGTACGAAAAAAGCGGCGCGGGCAGCCGCCCAACCGCGCGCGCTGCATAACGACAGAATACGGGAGCGGACAATGGAGCTCATAGTTCGTCCGCCCCGCCACTACCACGTGTCGTATGACACGGCCGAGGAGTTCGAGGCCGCGATCCTGCGAGACATGCGGGTCGCAGCCGCGACGGCCAATTCTCTGATCGCAAATGGATTCAGTCTGGCGACGCGGATTTTGCCACGGGCAGGCCTCGACGCCGACCGACTTCTCGGAGGTCGGGGGCATTCACCGTCGTCTGATCCTGAGCGTGATTACTTCGCGGTAATGGTGGAGCTAGATGCGGCACGCGTCGCTCCATGGTTCAGGCGCAAGGCGCGCAAGAGCGTGTACATGTTCGATGCATGGCCGGCGCGGCATCCTGCAATCCTGAAATTTGTCGGCGACTGGGGCGTGCAATTCGCGTTTGTCTCGTCGAGGCAGGCGGCCGAGCGACTGGCGAAAGTGTCTGAGCGTTGCACGTTCATCTGGGTGCCCGAGGGAATCGACCCCGGTCGCTACCAGCGCCGGTCATCGCTCGAGCGCGACATCGACGTGCTTCAGCTCGGCCGAAAGTTCGATGCGCATCACGCTCTGATCGCCCCAGCGCTCGAACGTGCAGGCAGGAGTTACGTTTACGAGCGCGAGAAAGGGAAAATCATCTTCCCCGAACGGCAGCAATTCGTAGACGGGCTCGCACGATCACGAATCTCGATCTGCGTTCCATCGAGCGTGACGCATCCTGAACGTGCCGGCGACATCGAGACGATGACGATCCGCTACCTGCAGTCGATGGCATCGAAGTGCCTCGTGCTCGGACGGGCACCTGCGGAGATGGTCGACCTTTTCGGCTACAACCCGGTTGTCGAGATCGATGACACCGACGCGGCCCGGCAGGTTCTCGATCTTCTGGCCAACTATGAGGCATACCAGCCGCTGATCGAGAAGAACTATGCAGCCGTCACCAGCGAGCATACCTGGGACAATCGATGGAGCCGTATTGCCGCGTTGCTCCTCAGCTGAGACTTATATCGGGGAAACCAGAAACAAAATTGGGGAGTGGGGTGAGAACTGCCGAGTTACTTGAGTGCTCTGTCGTGCGACTGCATGCCAGCGGATCGCGAGCATTCTTCTTTGGGGTTAAGAGCGGGAAACTGGAACTGCAGATCGCGTAGTTCCGTCGTTACCCAAAAAAGTATGATCCTAAAATCCGGATCCCTGCCAATCATTGAGAGAGCCCTCACTCAACCCAGCAGTTCTCACCCAACTCCCCAATTTTTGTTCTGGTTCTACGCCTGGGAATCGGCCGCAGCTGCGGCCTTCGGGATTGTCGTTCGCGGTATGAATGTCTTCCCGATCATGAACAGGAAGAGCACCAGCAGGATCGCCTGCGGCACGATGGTTTCCACGCTCGGGAAAATTCCCATCGCCGGCACGCTCGGCATGCCATTCATCAGCGTGATCCCCACCGCATCGCCCTCCTGGAGCTCGCGGATCCCTTTACCGAGGAAGACGAAGGCCATGTAGTACAGGAGAACGCTCGTCACGGTGAAGAAGGGTCGCATCGGTATGCGTACGCCAAAGCGGTAAAACGCCGTGAAGATTACGGCGAGTGCAATCGCGCCCACGACCATGCCAAGGATGAGCGGCACCATGACATTCGCGCCATCGACAAAAAGCGCCTGGTAGAACAGAGCCGTCTCGGCCCCTTCGCGAAATACCGCAAGAAACGCGACAAGTGTCAGCGCGCGCCCGCCACCGTGATCGAGCGCATTTCCGACGCTGTCCTGGATGAACTTCTGCCACTTTGCTGCCTCAACCTTCGAGATGAGCCAATAGCTCACAGAAAAGAGAACAGCGACCGCGATCAGCATCGTCGCGCCTTCGATGATCTCGCGGCTTGTCGGCAGTGTGCGAAAGACCGTCTGAAGAATCACTGCCATTACTGCGCTTGCGGCCAGGCCCATGCCGACTCCAGCCCAGATCGAGCGAAGCCGCTGACGATTGCCTGTCTTGATGAGGAACGCGACTACCGCTCCGATTACGAGGATTGCCTCGAAGCCTTCCCTGAGAATGATGAGGAATGACTGAAGGAATGCCGTCCAGCCGCTGCCTGTCGGCCTCGTCAGCTCGACGATTCTTGGAAGATTGAGCACAATCGCATCGCGCGCTCGCTGCGCCACGGCAATATCTCGCCCCCTGAGCGCTCCCTTGAAGTCTGCAAAATGCCGCTCCATCGTCGCGACCAGTCCTGGCTGTCTCGCCCGCGCGCGCGTTTCCAGTGACTCGAACGCGATGTATGCGTCCAGCGCCCGGTCACCTGCTGCTTCGGTGCTGCCGGCGCGCGCAAACTCGAGAGCACTGTCGAGGAGTGCTGTGACTGAATTCGCGGCGAACTCACCTGGAGCGGCCGTCGCGTCGGCTGGTGCGGGTGGCAGCTCCATGGTGACACCGCGCAATCCGTAGATGTAGTTGATGACGTTCCAGCGATCCTGCGGCGTCATCGTATTTTCAAAAGCAGCCATCGGCGTTCCGCGAACACCTACTGTCACAACGTTGTATGCGAGCGTGGGCGTCAGGTCAGGGAGAAGTTGCGCTGAGCCGATCGGCGGAACGGGAACCGGAGAACCCCTGGCTCCGGGTCCGTCGCCCCGCCCGGTGTCTCCATGACACGATGCGCAGCTCTGCGTGTAGAGAATCTTCCCGCGCGCGAGGTCGAGAGGCTCAGTCGGCAGGTCGAGGGCGCCGGCGGATCCGAGTGCGCCGTTGAATCTTGCGTGAATTGCCCTGACTTCAGCGGGGGTGCGCCGGGCATTTACGGCTATGGCAAGAGTGTCGAGAACTGCCTGAGTCGCCGGCGCGTTGTATCCAGTCAGGCGCTGCGCCACGTTCTTGGCGTCTCCGAGGAAGGTCGTTGCCTCGACGTATTCTTCCTGAGAAATGAGCTTCCCCGCCGGGTCGACAGCTTTTCCGTATTCCTCGACGGCTACGCTGACTATGCTCGATAGCCGCTTAGCGGAGTTCTCCTGCGCGTGTGCGGCCGAACAAAAGACGGTGAGGAGTGTCACGGTCAGTAGGCCAGTGCGAATCCCGGATTCCATTGCCGAGTAAATCTATCAGGATACTTGGGGAGCGGCAGAGGAGGGTTGCATGTTCGTGCTGTGGCGGGGTTTACGAGGCCAGCCTGGTCAGGCGTCCTCGTCGCGGAAGGCGTAGTCTCCGGCAAGTTCCTGGGCCGAGAGTGCTCCTTTCTGGCCGGTTCTGGCCTCGAATCGGGCGACGAACTCCGGGAGTCGTTCCGCGGTGAAGCCTTCGCGTGGGAGCCTTGAAAGCTCGATTGCGCGCTCGATCGAGTCCGGCTGACCTTCGATTTCGACGAGGTGGTCCATTCGCGGGTATTCCTCGAATCTCACGACTGCGCCGGCCAGCGTGTATTGCGCGATCCGGCGCTCGATCTCACGGACGACGATGAGGCCCATACTGGCGAGAATGCGGGCGAGTGCGACCGGATCGTCGACGCGGGTTGACACTTCTTCCCTGACCTTGTAGCCGTCGTCGTACTGCGTGGGTCCTTTCCACTCGAGATATCCCTCACTTGCTCCTTCGAGTGAGTAGACGCGCAGCCGGATTACCTGATCGGTTTGCACGAGCGTGCCCAGCTTGTCTCCGTAACGGAGGTCAATGAGGCGTCCTTCGTAGGTGAGGAGTCCGCCGGCTGCTTCGACATGACGCCGGGTCGCTGCGACATCTGGAACCACGCTTTTCAGCTCGACTTCACGCATTCATGATCCTCTGCATCACGAGATCGGTATCGGCGAGCGTCTCGAAGACGGCATAAGGATCGTGCTTCGCCAGCTCTTCGACCGAGTATCTGCCAGTTGCGACGCCGATGGCGCGCGCACCGATTGCCTCACCGCACCTGATATCTGCGGGTGTGTCACCGATCACGATGACCCGGTTTCCTTCGACGACCGCGCCGAGCAGATCCTGCGCCCGGCGTTGTGCGACTGCGGGGAGTTCCGGGCGATGTTCGTGATCAGACCCGAATGCGTTCACCTTGAATCTTGTGATGTCGATTCCGGCTGCGGCGAGTTTGGCGCGCGCGCCGTGTTCGATATTTCCGGTGAGCAGTCCGAGCAGAACTGTTGCTTTCTGTTCGAGCTTGTCCAGGAGCTCGCGTACTCCCGGAAAGACGTGCACGACTCGTTCGCCTGAATCGAGTTCCGTTCTCAGGCCGGTGAGATACTCGTCGAGCAGGCGTGGCATTTCTGCGTCGATCTCATGATCTTCGCGTCCTTCGAGCCGCATCGTCTCTCGTACGATCTGCTTGTCGGTCTTGCCGTCGTAATGGTATTCGCTGCTTCCAGGCGTGCCGAATACCTGCGTCAGCGCGCGTTCCATCGCGATGCGGCCGACTCCGCCACTCCGGAGGATTGTGCCGTCTATGTCGAAAAGAACAACTCTCATCTACGTGTCAGAAAAAGTCCGCTCATGATTGTGGCCGTTCCCACTCCCTGCCAGATCGTGGGGGCTTCCCTCAGGAAGATCCACGCAACGAAGATCGCGATCACTGGCTGGAGGTTGCCGTACATTGCCGTCCGCGTCGGGCCGAGTACCCGCATGCCGCGATACCAGAAAATGTATGCGAGTCCCATCGAAAGAACGCTCGCGTAGAATATTGCGCTCCATGCCGCGAGGCCAACCTGCGACCAGTCTGTCGCCATCAGTGCCCGCGGTGTCGCGACGAGCATGGGGATGGTTCCCCCGAGCATCGTGAATGCCGACAGGTGAATCGGATCGAGGCGGCGGGCGTATGGCTGGAGCATCACAGTAAAAGCTGTCCAGCAAAGCGTCCCGCAGAACACGAGCAGGGTGCCGAGGAGAGTTGCGTCACCAGATGACCGCCGGGCGCTTCCGAGGACGACAAGCGCTACTCCGCACAGCGAAAGCACGATGCCGCCGACGACATTCTTGTTCACGCGTTCGGTGCCACGCCACCTGCCGGCGATGGCAATGAACGCAGGAGTTGCGGCGACAATCAGCGCGGCGTTGCCGACGCGCGTCCGAGCGATGCCTTCGACGAAGAGTATCTGGTAGAGTCCGTTGCCGAGGACCCCGAGGGCGATCAGGGCGAGGACTTCCTGGCGGTTGGGCCGGCGGCTCTTTCGCATCGATGCAACAGCGAGAAGAACGACTGCCGCGAGTCCGACGCGGAGGCCGGTGAAGGCGAGCGGCGTGAATACCTGGGTGCCGTATTTCACGACGCTGAAGTTGATGCCCCAGATGAGAGCCATCAGTAGCAGCAGCGCGTCAGTCTTGCCGAATTTCGCTGGTGCCTGGCTCTGAGTCATCGGTGCGTAAACTAGCTGGTGCGTGTTGTCTCCTGCTACTTTCTGCCATGCACATCTCATTCGCCGTGTTCGCCGACGGAGCAAATCTCTCGCAGGAGGGGAAGCTCAACGTTCTCGGAGTGTTCGACGCTCTCGCTGTCGGTGGATTTCCCTCGCTGCATCCTCGCACGCATTTTGTCGTGCGGCTCAAAGGCACCGTCGAGGATACCGGCGCTCACACCCTGACTTTCAACTGGGTGAATCCTGAGGGCGAGGTGTTGTGGTCATCGGACGGCGAGCTGAACGTCGCGCCGGGCGCCAATCCCGCGATGGACATGGACTTGCCGATCATCGCGGTCATCGACCTGCCGCTCAATCTTGCGGGCATTTACACGATGCAGGTCTCGCTGGATGGGGATCTCACCGCCGAGGTTCCGCTGCACGTGAGCAATGCTGCTCAGGTCGTGATGCCGGCTCCAAAGGGGATGGTCAGCTGAGGGACTGAAACGCGAAGTTACGCGGAGAACGCGGGAAGTACGGAAGGGCGGGTTTGAAACGCGAAGAACGCGAAGATACGCGAAGAAGGGCGGTTTACTTCTTTTCTGCGTGGGTTTAAACCACAAGAAGAGCAAATCTTCGCAGAGAGTGTCGGTCCAGCCACTGCCATGCTGGTCGTAAACTTCGCGTATCTTCGCGTAACTTCGCGGCCTTCGCGGCCTTCGCGTTTCAGATTTTGCAACTACTCCGGCCCTCAAGTCGCCAGAATCCGCCGCGCGAACCTGAAACGCCCCACCAGGCTCCGAGTGTAATCATCGGGCCGGTCGAGCGACTCGAGGCAGTGTCCCCCTCGCCCGATCGCGAGATGCACCAGGCTCTTCGCGGAAACCGCCATCGTCACGTGAGTGATCGCTCCCTCCGGCTTTTCGGAAAAAAACAGCAGATCGGCCGGCCGGAGATCATCCATGCCACCTTCAAGATGGACACCCTGCGTCGCCTGCTGCCATGCATCGCGCAGCAGCCTCACACCGTGAAGCGCGTACACTGTCTGCACCATGCCTGAGCAGTCAGCTCCCCATGGAGTGATGCCGCCCCACTGGTAGTAAGTCCCCTGAAAAAGACCGGTCGCAGACGCGACCATGGCATCAGCATCCGACGGAAAAAGCTCCCGCCGGCGGGCAAGACTCACGGTTCGCCCATTGATGCATTTTCCCTCGCGAACGATCGCGCCAAGGGGAAGGTCGATCGTCACTCCACGCGGGTCGCGAACGCCGCAGCCGAGTGAGATGTCGACATCGGAATCCCAGCCCCATTCAGTGCACTCCGGCCCATCGGCCATTTCGCAGTAGCCCTCGTGCACCCAGCCTTCGTATCCGTCACCACCGCGAATGCGCAGCCACGTGCGCTCGGTGCCGATTACTTCCGCGCAGTGCCCGAACAGCAGCTGGTTTTCCTGCGCCGATGCGGCCCGTGGCTCGCGCAATACCGGCGCGATCGGGGTGCGCGCTCGCACATGACGCGGACTCAATGCTCGGGCCAGTCCATCAGTGGAATCTCACGGGCAGGCGTTGAGGGCTTCTTTTCGATTTCAGAGCAGGACTTGCACTTGAGTATTCCCTTGAAGCTGCACATCACACAGATGAAGGTCCCGCAGTCGACACACGGATAACCTTCTGACGCTCTTTCCTCGTTGCCGCATGCGCGGCATTCCATCGCGTCCTTCTCGCGGAGCTCGGTCACTAGAACCTCCACGTCCGGAAGAAATCGAACCCGAACTGCCTTGGAGTCTGCTGCTGAATCTGAGGCGCGTTGCGAGCGCACGTAATGTCGCTCGATCCCGGCTCGATTCCAGCCTGCGCAGTATAGATCGAGTTGAACCGATACTCCAGCTTCAATCCGAAGTTGTCGCGAAAATTGTTCGCGTTGACAAAGCACAGCCCCGTGCTGAGCCCAAGGAACCAGTTGCTGCCGATCTGCTTGCCGACGACTGCGCGCGAGTTCAGGAGACTGTAGAGATACGGGTCGGTCGCCTGCTGAGCCTGCGCATCGCTCACTCGACCCGTCTGAATATCGAAGAAGTCGACGAGGTTCCGCGGAATCGCGCTCGTGAGGAGAGAGCTGCCGTACCTGAGGGCGAACGATGCGAGCTGGGACTGGTATGCACTGTTCGCGTTGTCGAGCGCGATGGCCGGCTCACCGGTGATCAGATAGCTCAGAAGATCTGACTGGGAAAGCGGAAGATTATCGGGATTGTCCAGGGCAAGAGTCGGCTGGGCAAGCGTGCCGCCGATGTTCACCCTGACCCTGATGTCGCGCAGGTTCGCGCTCCGTGTATTCGGCTGTCGAATGGTGTGAATGGCGCGGATGTCCAGCGTCGGATTCAGGTCCGGCGTTCCGAAGAATCGAAGGCTTCCGCTTTCCACATCGAATGTCGGCTGCACGAATGGATCGACGAGGGTCAGGCGGTACGTTCCCCTTACGGCATTGAGCGTTCCCTCGAGTGCAAGCTGCGAACGATCGCCGGTCTGGGGACTGCGACCGAGAGTGACGTTGAGTGATCCACCGAGCTTCACATTCGCTTCCGATGAGCGCAGCCAGACAGCATCGCCGATGTTCACAGCGACATTCTCGAGAGACAGGTTGCGCGCAAAAGCGCTCGGCGTTTCGGGGAGCAGTTTCCTGTCACGCGAGAGAAGAGTGTCGACGATTCCGGCGAACTCGGGATCGCTAAGGTCGACGATGTCCTTGGTGATGAGCTCCGGGATGTAGATCGTACCACGGTCGACGCGAACCGCTCCGCCGACGCGTGCGCCGCTGTAGCGGCCGTCGAGGGTGAGGTCTTCATCAGTCGATATGTCGAGTGAGGCGAGACCCGGCCGCTCGATGATGTGGAAGTTTCTCGCTTGCGCCCGAAGCGCGAATACAGGGTCCGTGTACTCCTCCAGACTCACATATCCCGAAACCCCAAGTGTCCCGCGCCGGTCTCGATTGGTTTCGGCGACCATCCGCTGGATGAACACAGTGTCGCGCTCGAGGAGGATGTCCGCGTTGAGCCTGTCGAGCGTGAGTCCAAGGTTCGTGAGGGTCGCGGATGCGTCCTTGAGCCGGAACTGTCCGTCGATTATCGGCTGCTTCGTCGTACCGCGAACGTCGACGTTTGCGACGAGCGAGCCGCGCGCCTGCTGGAATCCGGGAATGAACGCTTCGAGTACGGCTATGTCGACGCTGTCTGTGCGGACGTTGCCCCTGACTGAATCCCCGTCGAGGCTGACGCCGCGTATCGCAAGCCGTGCATTGCTCGAGTGCCTGAGGAGAAGAGAATCGAGCGAGCCTCCACCTGGCATGAGCCTCACATGCGCCGGCGATTCCAGGCGATAGCTGCTGTTCTCGGCAACAGTGACTGCGCCCGAATCGAGTGTCACCATCGTCGTGTCGCCGATTCGCTGCGCGGCCCCGCCGAGCGTGGAGATGATTCCGCCTTCGCTCGCGAGGCGCGCGGTGAACGTGGCGCTCGTCGCCGATGTCACGGTTGCCGCTGCATCAAGCGAAGTGAATCCGACCGGACCCGCTCTGATCGTATCGGCCTCGAGTGTTATCTCGCCTGCAGGTGTATCGGGTAAGCCAGTTAGCGCGAATTTTCCACTGATGCCCTCGACGGTCCTGCCATCGAGGAATATCTGCCGTCCCGCAAGAGTGCCTTCGAGGGAGAGCAGGTCCTTTGTGCCCTTGAGCTCGCCTGTGACTCGCACTGCTCCCCGCAGCGAATCTGTCGCTATCGAAGTTCGCTGCCCGATATATCGCTGGACATCGGCAAGCGAATCGACTGAAACATTGAAGCGGAGATTGCCTTCAATCCCTTCGATGAGCCCGACGCTCCCCGACGCGCTCGCTGATGCGACGTCGCTCTGGACGACGAGCGTGTCTATCCTTGCGATGCCGTTGTCGAGCCGGAAACTCGTCCGCGACGATGCGATGGCGAGGCGGTCGACGCGGCCGCTCATGTTGCCAGTGATGGTTCCTCTTCCCACAACGAGCGAGTCCCCGGCGAAGTCGATTGTATAGTCGCCAGCCACAAGCGTGGCGGGCGCCTCAGGATTCTCGAGGAGCGTTCGGAGGTTGATGTTCTGGAACGTGCCTGCCCCGTTGGCTCCGAGCTCGGGCAGGTTGGCATCGACCTTACCGGCATACGTGATCGTTCCGCCGACGCCCGTGAGTGAGGCCTCGACGTCGAGATCCCTCGGCTGGCCACGGATCTTTACAGGGCCGGCGAAATTGCCACGAAGCGGGATATCAGGATACGACCTGGCCAGCGTTGTCATGTTGACCGGGGCTGCCTCCAGCTCCATGTCGTATGACATGTAGGTGTCGTTATCTGTCATCCGGCCACTGCCGGTGAATCGTGATGTCGGCAGAACGCCATCGTGATGCACGATGTCTGCGTTCGAAAACCTGACGTCGAGCCAGAGGGAGTCCAGTCTCGTCGTACCCGAGACTGTGCCCTGCAGCTCGAGAAATGCCGGACTCAGGAAACGCAGCGTCCGCAGGTCGAGCGTTTCAATGCTGACGTCGAACCCGCGAAATACGGTCAGTGCGGGCGTGAAGATGTCGAGCACACCGCGTCCTGAAGCGCGCGACACAGCGCCCGGAACGTTTGCATCGTTGAACGTGAATCGCGTCTCATCCACCCGGAAACGATTCACCGGGCCCCCAGTCGCGCTAACGGTTCCGTTCAGTTGCCCCTTCCAGGGAAGCGGCAGAGGCTCCCCGTTGAATACGCGGATGAGCGCGAAGTCGAGCGGCGCCGCACGGATATTCACGTCCTTCAGCACAAGGACCGGCCCCCCGACACCGTACGTCATGTTGCCTGTCAGTCGCGACTGGGTAGTACGCACATCCATGTTCCTGATGGCGTAGTCGATCACACGCGGGTGATCCACGTTGTTGATGTGGAGGTCGAGTTTGCCGCCGCCCGTCGTGGGAAGCGTGGGATAAACCCACGCGACATCGCTCAACGAAACGCTGTCTCCAACGATCCTTATGTCGTATCGCATGGGGATTCCGCCGCCCCACACGAGCTTCCCTGACGGCACCGTTCCCCGGGAACCGGCGAGCGCGAAGCCGGGCGACTGGAGCCAGACGGAATCCCCAACGTGCTTCACATCGAGCGCAGCACGTTTTATCTGCAGAGGCGGATCCGAGGAGTTCACGCTCACGTTCGCGATCCTGAAAAACCTTCCGACGGTGTCGGGATCTGCAATCCGCACGTAAGACAGCGCCGCGTTCATCTCGGTGAATCGATAGATCTTCGTGAAGCCCTCCTCTGTCCGGCGGACTTCACTGCGCCACTCATTGCCCTTCATTGGGCGCGTGAGCGAACCGAGGGCGTAGGCAACCACGCTGTCACGCTTGCGGGCACTCAGCGTATCCGATGGACGCCACTTGAGGCCGACGCGGATATTTGCATCGCGCACGTCGGCAGAATCGATCACGATGAAGTCGCCGAATCCACGCTGAGTTCCCGGCGGGCGCTTCGGCCCCGACGGGAAAATCCGCTGGTAGTTCCACTTACCGTCGAGATGCTCGTGCAACCGGACCACTGGTCGCATGACCTCGACATGGCTCAGGAGAATCCGCCGATCGAAGATGTCGCGCATGTCGTACTTCACGCGCACCGGACCAGTCCGGATGAACAGCGAGTCCTTTTCGTCACGGATCTCGATTGAATCGATGGTCACGCCGCTGAACATCCCGCCGCTGATCCGCCCCACATAGAACGAGCCGCGAACTTTTCCGTCGAGCCACGACTGTATGTACTTCCTGACCTGGTTCTGGCCGAAGCCAGTCTGCGTCAGCGAGAAGACTCCGGCCGCGATCACGACAAGCACCGCGAGAAGCGCAATTGCACTCCAGGCGACAATGAGCTTGCGACGCGACACTATCGCTTCAGAAGGCCTGGCCGATGGCCAGGCTGAATGTGAGTCGACTGCCGAAGCTGTTGCTCGTGCGCGGCCTGAATGTGCTCGGGCAAACTCCCTCGTCCTGCCTCAACGTGCCATCGTCTGCGAGATGGACACGAAGCTGCCGCTGCGGATCAGAGCTGAGGCTGAGGCACGGCAGCGCACCTGCGGGGGAGCCGAGCTCATCGGTCGGCGAGCCGCCGGGAACTTCATAGTAGAGCGGCCCGGCCGGACGCCTGTAAGGGTTGTATCCGACAACGAGGCGCACGGGACCGACAGGCGAGAAGGCCGTCAGCTGAACGCCAGGCGTAACCTTGATCGAGAAGTTCTGGAGCCGGTCACGCCGCCCACGAGTCCACACATCACCGGCATCCGCAAAAACTGTCCACTGCAGGAGGTCCGGCAGGAACGGGCTGGGCATCCTCAGTTCGAGGTTGCCGAGTATCAAAGAATTACCGCCGGTCGGGACGGCGCGGCGTATTTCCTGCGCGGAATCAGGAATCGCGAAAATGCTGTCGGTGCCGCTCGGCAACACACGCAGCTCGTAGTTGCGAGCGATGTAGACGAGCGATCCAAGCTCGTTCTGTGAAAAGCCGCGCATCGAGTTCGGCCCGCCCGCGTAAAGTCGCTCCTGCGGCGGGATGAATCCCGTGACGTTCCCGAACGTTCTTCCGACAACCGCACCACCTCGGAGCCTGAACGCCAGCACAGTCCCGCCCGGCTGCCCCCAATATTGCGACCGCTCGGCGATCAGCTTGTTGAACTGTAGCGCGGTATCTGAAAGAATGTACGAGGATGCGTGACGCGCTTCGACGCGGAACTGATAACCACGCGACGGCGACACGAGATTATTCGTGCGGTCGCGCGAGACCGCCGCGCTGACGACAGCCAGACGCTGTGTCTGCTGCACGCGCCGCCTGTCCTCGCGGTCGCAAAGGTTGAAGACAGCGCAGAACAGTGCCGGCTGCGCCTCCGTCCGCCCGAGGTCCACCGAGTACGCAAGAGTGATCGGTGTCCTCGGCCACCGCCTGTACTCGAGCGACGCAACACCTCCGATGACAGTCGTGCGGAGGTATGCGTTGTACTCCGATACGCGCTCGCTGAACAACGTGATAGTCGGGATCGCACGCAGGCCCGAGAACGCGGGCTGCCTGAGCGTTGCGCCAACGTAATAGTTGAGTTTGCTGCTGAACGGGTCCCGCCTCGCCTGCGGGCAGAGGGCACTCAGTCCGGAGAATGGATCCCCTGCACCTATCTTCGAGAGACGTGTCGTAAGATCCAGCCGCCTCAGGGTACGCAGGAAATTGTAGTTCGACATCTCTGCCGTGAGACGAAGGCAGTCGAGAGTGCCGTAACCCGCGCCAAGTCGCGCCGAGCGTGTCGTATTCTCCGCGAGAAGCGCGCGGATGTTCAAAATCGAGTCGCCTGGGCTGGCACTGTCATGGACCAGTGACACGTGCTGATATGCCTCAGTCCGATAAAGACTCCGCTGGGCTTCGAGGATGTCGTCTTCGCGATAGACATCTCCTGGCTCGAGTCCGATGATGCTCCGCACCACCCTGTCGGGTACCTGCTTCCCCTTGTTCTCGAAGGGAATTACCTCCAGCGCCACCTGACCTATCCGCGTGAACCGCCCCGTCCTCACGGTGATCGTATCGTGAGCAACGCGCATCGAGTCGTCGATGCTGAAGGTGTTGTCGACTTCGACGCGCGGATATCCGCTGTTTCGGAGGCGCCTCGCCATGCTGTCGCGCGCGGCCTCGATCGCGATTCGATCGAAGCGGTTGCCTGCTCTGATTGGGAGACCGCGCACGATGTCGGCCCGATTCGTAACCGAGTCGAGGCCCGCGATCACGAGCGAGCCGAGTAGAGTCGGCTCGCCCTCCGCAACAATGAAGTTGACCTCCACTCCGCCTCGCTCGGCGCGAAGAAGCGTATCGACCACTGCGTCGGCGAATCCGCTTCGCCTGTAGAAGATCACGAGGCGCGCGCGATCCTTCGGCAGCTCCAACCTGTCGAGACAGCGTCGCGCGGTGAGAGGAAGCCTTAGTACCGTGCGAGCGAACGGCGATGGAGTGGTGACGATGATCTGCGACAGCTCTGCATCGGTAAAAGCCGTGTTCCCTGTGAAGCGGAGGCCGGTCACCTCCTGGTCACCGGGGTCGCAGTTCACTTCCTGTGCTGAAGCTGGTCTCGCGAAGAAGGTCAAGAGAGCCGCGCAGCCGGAGATCAGAATGGCACGCGCGTACCCGCGTTGCATCAGCTTCCGCGCTTTCGATCCCACGGACCTGCCGGCCCGCTTTTTCTGTCGGGCAGTGGAGGCTCGCGGACGGTCGCAGGAGACGGTACCAGCGGGGTGCGCTGGATTAAGAGTTGCACCAGATAAAATCCGGCTAAACCGGCAGCGATGCCTACGCCGATTGCAGGTAGCAGGTCAGAGGCTCCGAGCTGGCGCCTATAATAGTAGTCTTCATTCATTGTTTGACGCCCTCTCGAGGGCCCGATAAGTTCTCGCGTCCGCCCATACAATGTCAACGGTACGACTCATGAACATCCCCTGTAAGCTCTTTCTAACTCTTTTTGTCGCAACGGCATGCACAGGCGGCGAGTCGTCTCCCGCCCGTCAGACGCTGATCGACTCGCGCGATACATACGACCCGCGCTCGCTCGACCCGGCTCTCTCGACTGACGTGCCGACTGGAAGGGCTGTCGGCTACATCTTCGACGGCCTCGTCCGATTCACTCCGGACGCCCAGGTCGTCCCCGGACTCGCTCACACGTGGGACATTTCCGCTGATGGAATGACCTACACGTTTCACCTTCGGAACGGCGTAAAGTTCCACGACGGCCGCGCGTTCACGTCACGCAACGTCATCAACTCTTTCCAGCGCGTTCTGGATCCTGCGACGAAGGGGGGGCGCGGATGGCCTCTCTTTCCGATCGCGGGCGCTCAGGACTACGCCGCCGGACGTGGTGGCAACCGCATTTCCGGACTCAGCGCTCCAGACGACAGCACCGTCGTGATCAGGCTGAAGGAGCCTCTCACAATTTTCCCGAAGCTGCTCGCCATGCCGGTCGCGCACATAGTTCCGGATTCGGTGCCTGCCAACTTCGGTGAGAATCCAATCGGCACAGGGCCATGGAAGTTCGTGGAGTGGCGCCACGATGACTACCTGAAATTCGCGCGGAACGACGCGTACTTCGACACACCTCCGAAGGCTGACAGCCTGATGGCCCGCATCGTTCCGGAGCCGAGCACCGCAGTCGCGGAATTTGAAAGCGGCAACGTTGACGTGCTCTACGTTCCCGAAGGTGAGACCCGAAACTGGGAGCAGACTGACGAGAAAAAGGCGATGCTCGAGTCCGCCCCGGCGCTTCGCGTTTTCTACGTCGCGATCAACACGACACGCGGTCCGCTCGCAAATGTGAAAGTAAGACAGGCGCTGAACTACGCGACTGACTCGAAAGCCATTCTCGACGGGATTGTGAGCGGTCGCGGCAGCCTCGCTGCCGGCGTCATTCCACCGTCGCTCGCGGGCGCTGACCCAACACGAACGGGCTACACGCGCGATATCGCGAAGGCAAAGCAACTCCTGACAGAGGCGGGCTTTGCAAACGGGATCGATATCGAGCTCTGGTCGTCGCAGACTCCCCCCTTTCCTCGCATCGCCCAGGCGATTCAGGCGAACATGAGGGAGGCTGGCATCCGCGTCACTCTGGTTCAGCGCGATGCGTCGTCGATGCGCGAAGCCTCACGCGCTGGCCAGACCGACATGGCACTCAAGGACTGGTTCGCTGATTACCCCGATGCGGAGAACTTTCTTTTTCCATTGCTTCACACTGCAAACCGAGGCGTGGGCGGAAACGTCTCGTTCTATTCGAATCCGCAGTTCGACCAGCTCGTCGACGCGTCGCACCGCGAGCAGGACGAGGGAAAACGCAACGAGCTCTATAAGCAGGCTGACGTTCTGGCGTTCAACGACGCACCGATGATCTACCTGTTCTTTTACAAGGAGCTGTACGCAGTGCAACCGTGGATCAGGAACTTCAAGGTTCCGACGATCTTCACGGGCCAGCGCTGGACCGACGTCGAGATCACCCGCCCCTAGATGCTGGCGTTCATAGTTCGGCGCCTGCTCCTCTCCATCCCGACTCTCATCGGGGTGATGATCGTCGTGTTCCTGCTTTTGTACGTCGCACCGGGTGACCCGGTGCAGGACATGGTTGGCGAGCGCGCTGATGCCGAAACGATTGCGAGGCTGCGAAAAGATCTCAATCTCGATGAGCCTCTGCCGAAGCAGTTCATCCTTTACGCCGGCGGTGTGCTGAAGGGCGACCTTGGCAACTCGTACATCACCCAGCGCCCGATCATCCAGGACATCAAGGAGCGTTTTCCGAAAACGCTCCTCCTCGCCGGATCGGCAATGCTGCTTGCATCCATCCTCGGAATAACGATCGGCGTCCTCTCGGCGCGAAACCCCGGCGGATGGTTCGACAGGATGGGGCTCGGACTGGCTTATCTCGGAATCTCGTTTCCTGTCTACTGGGTTGGACTTATTCTGATTTTGATCTTCGCCGTAACGCTCAAGTGGCTGCCACCGTCGGGATACGGCGGGATCGAATACCTCATTCTTCCTGCGCTAGCACTTGGCTCCCGCTCGATCGCCTTCCTTGCGCGAGTCACTCGATCGTCGATGCTCGAGGTGCTGGGTGGCGACTTTGTCAGGACCGCGCGCGCAAAAGGATTGCGGGAACGAGTCGTCATCGGGAGACATGCGCTGCGCAACGCGCTTATCCCGATCATCACGGTGCTGGGCCTCGATTTTGGCTACTACCTCACGGGCTCGATTCTGACGGAGACGATATTCTCGTGGCCGGGAATCGGGCGCTACGTCGTCAACGCGATTGCACGACGGGATCTCCCGGCAATTAACGGGACGGTGCTGTTTCTCTCACTGGTTTTTGTGATGGTGAACCTCATCACTGACCTGGCCTACGCGAAGGCTGATCCGCGCGTCGCCTACTAGCCTGGTGCATTCTGATTGAACCGCGGTCCGGAGGATCGGCTCTGAGGTAGTGTGGCGCGCGTGGACTCGCTACGATCATTCTGAAAGAAACGCGAACGTTACACGTTGAGATTCTCGCAGCATCCTGTGCATGCAGGTGGACATGTCTCGACGCAAACACATTGTGGCAGAACAGGTTCGAAGCCGAACTCACCGGAGCGAAACAGTAGAAAGCAGCGGCGCAAAGTCGGCATGTCCGCTCTCTGCAGTATATTTTCGCCGTCTACTATGCAGTTAGGCGCCACTACCATCGGTCGGTATCGTACCCAGTCAGCCTTCGGGAGAGCAGGCGATGACAGAGCTCCGTTTCTCGTCCGGGCCACCGCAACTCGCTCGCGTGCTTGGCGTCTCGACCCTGACGGTTTACCGTCATCGATCGTGGTCTTCATACTCGCGCGGTCCTAATGCTTATCTAGAAACTCGAAGATCTGCTTGTACGCCTCTTCCAACTCGCTAGCCGAGGGGCTGTGGCGCCCGTCCGGTACCAACAGAACGACATTCTTTCGCTTGTTTTGCTTGAGCACCTCCACAAACTGAGAAAATGTGACGGGCGGCACTTGGTCATCCTGCCCCCCGTGCCAGATAAAAAACGGCGGGTCCTTTGGGTCCAGATAGGTGAGGGGCTCGTAATGACGGGTCACTTCTTTGGGCGCGTACCCTAGCGTCTCAGGGAAGAGGGCCAGCCCAATTTCCTTCATGACAGGCACCGGGTGGTTCATGAACACTGCTTCCACCACGTCGAGTCCGCCCACCGGGCCAGAGAAGTTGACCACGCCGGCAATGCCAATTCCCGCAGCCAACGGGTGCGCGTACGTGGGGTCGTTTGCGGTCACGGCCACCAAGCTGGCAATGTGGCCCCCGGCAGAAAAGCCCGAGAGCACGACCCGGTGCAGGTTCATGGGGTAGGAACCCTGATGCCCCACCAGGAAGTTCAGGGCGAGGGTCAAGTCTTCCGTCGCTACGGGAATTCCCCGCTTGAGCCGGTAGTTGAGGTTGACGACGGCGACACCTCGTTGCAGGTACGGCTGGATGTAGCGCTCCTCCTGGGTCTTGTCGCTGACGTAGTAGCCCCCGCCGTGCAGGAATACCAAGGTGTACGTGGGGCGACGTTGGCGGCTGGCCTCCCTGGGGAAATACACGTCCATGGTTTGCTCCGGGTCAGTCCCGTAGGCCACGTCCCTGGTGACGGCGTACGTAGCCAGTGCCTGCGCCGGAGTTCTGTCGGCCACGGGAGCCATCTTCACCGAACAGGCGGCGAGGAGGGCGGTCGACGCGGTGACACGGAGCCAATGCAGCGGAAGATGCATGAGAGGAAGACGGGATAGGAAATTCGATTGGGATCCGTAGAGAATACGATGCGCGCCGCCCGCGCGAGCACCGACTCGGCTGTAGACCGTCACCGTTCCATTGCGCAATGGGCTGTATTGACGCACCATCCACCCGGCGCGAGCCTAACGATGCTTGCTGCTGTCGAGCGGACCCACCACCAGAGTGGCGCACGGCATCACCCGGTCCGCTCGCAGCAGAAGCCAGCGTTAGGCTGCACCACACCGCCAGTGACACTGGGCCGAACAGCAAAGGACCATTATGTCCCCGACCCGCGAATCTGCTGCCACGCCGGCTTCGGCTTCCACAACAGGGCCCAGCGTGGAGTCCGAACGCCTCCACGTGCTCGACATCCTCCGCGGGTTCGCGCTCCTGGGGATGATCGTCGTCCATTTCTACGTGTTCGCCACCCGTGGTTTCACCTTTAACATGTTCGCCATGGGCGATTATGGTGGTGGGGCGATTGGCGCCACGATTCACCAAGCGATTGGGTGGTTCGTCACGGACAAGGCCCACGCGATGTTCGCCGTTCTGTTTGGGGTCGGCTTCGCGATCCAGTTGCGCCGGGCGGACGCGCGCGGAGAGGAAGTTCGCTGGCGGTTTCTTCGACGGCTTCTCGGAGTGGCGGGCTTCGGCGTGGTGACCGCCGCTCTAATTGGCGCCAGCGACCTGATCGGCTATGCCTATTCCGGCGTGTGGCTTCTCTTCCTTCGGCGCTGGTCGACGCGGGCGCTGCTTGTTGCGCTGCTCGCCAGCGCCACACTCGTTGGTGTGTGGAATGTCGCCGTGGGCAGCTACCAGTGGGCCACGATGGGTGTCGAGCGCGCGAATGCGGTCTACCAATCCCCGCGCCAGTTATCTCCTGGCAGGCAAGCGGCGGACCAGGAACTTCGCGGCGCTCTACAGGGAACCAGCTTCTCGAGGCTCGCTTCGGCATACGTCGTCAGGGTTTACTGGGGACAGACCGATCTCTGGGGAGACTGGCAACGAGGCTCCCGCGGAAGTTTGCTCGGCTCTCTGGGCGGTTTCAATATGACGTTCTTCCTGATCGGCCTCCTCGCGCTTCGCCTCGGCGTGTTTGAGCGGCCCGCTGACCATCGGCGGCTTCTCTTCGCCGTGATGCTGGGAGGTGCGGCATTGTGGGCAGTAGCCCAGTGGCAGCTTTCCAAGACCGTTTGGCCAGCGACGTGGGTGATTCCCGTCGTGCGCGTTGCACGGCCGGTTGAGGGCTGGTTCGGGCTCGGCGACACAGGCGGGTACCTCGCGCTGACCTACATCGCGGCGATCACATGGCTCGTCGGGTTCTCGAAGGCGTGGGAGCGGCGGCTCACTGCCATCTTTGCTGCCCCTGGTCGGCTAGCGCTCACCAACTACATCGTGCAGTTCGCAGTGCTCAGCGTCCTCGTTAACCAGTATGGATTTGGCTTAAGGGGAAAGCTCACACCGCAGCTCGGAGCGGCCACTGCTGTCATCCTCTTCGCCACACTTGCCGTCTTCAGCCGATGGTGGATCGCGCGATTCCGTCTCGGGCCCGCAGAATGGGTGCTGCGGTGTCTGACCTATGCACGGCTTCAGCCCATACGTCGGCCCATTGTGCAAGGAGTCTGAGCATTCCTGAAGATTGAGCACCGAAGCGGTGGATGATGTGATACGCGGGTGCGGCCTAACCAGCGCGTGAAGCTGACGCCGCGCGTACATTCTGAAATGCGGGTTTCGTCTGCTCGGCGCAGCTTACGCGCTGTCCGTTAGGCGGCACCACGTCTTTTACATCGCGAAGTCAGATGCGCAGAGTTCTAACTGAATGTTGCGGAATCTAATCGCCAGCTGCTTCGCGGCGCCGATCGTCTTGGGAACGGCGTCGGCGTCGGCGCAGGTGCAAGTGGATAGTTCCTTCGACGCACGGGTGGCGGCACCGCAATTCGCACATGGCGCGGGGCCAGTCGTGTTGATTGACGAAGCGCACAACAACGCGCATACACTAAGCGGCCGGTATGCTCCTTTCGTACACGTGCTTCGAAATGACGGTTTTCGCGTCGAACCGCTGAAAGCAGGGATCACCGGCGAGGTTCTGAAGGGAGTGGCCCTCATCGTAATTGCAAATGCGTCTGCATCAAATTTACCGCAGAAGACCAATTTCCCCGTCGTGAGCGCATTTTCGTGGGAAGAGATTGCAACGTTAAGGAAGTGGGTAGGAGAAGGGGGATCATTGCTACTGATCGCAGATCATGCGCCTTGGGGCGGTGCTGCGGAAGATCTTGCAAAGGCATTCGGCGTATTGTTTTCCAATGGCTACGCCATGCGAGAATCTGGCAAATTCGAAAACTTTGTGTTTAGCAGTGCTGACGGCTCTCTCGTCAAACATGCGATAACGCGCGGCAGACGCGGGTCCGAGCGCGTAGATGCGGTGATGACATTCACCGGACAGGCCTTTCGGGCACCCGGGCTTCAACCCGTTTTACGGCTTCCTAGCGGCGTATCACTCTTTCTTCCGGAGCGTGCTGGGGAACTTACTTCCGCAACTCCGCGGATCGATGCGAGTGCGCTCCTCCAGGGAGCCACCGGCAGATATGGCCGCGGCAGACTCGCCGTCTTCGGAGAAGCTGCCATGTTCACTGCGCAGCTTCTCGGACCGGGTCGCGAACCTCTTGGGATGAACCATCCGACTGCTACCCAGAACAAACAGTTTGTTCTTAATGTAGTCCACTGGCTTGTCGGAGAATTGCGGTGACGGTCCGCCTAACAAATGTTGCTGCAGACAAGCACTTGAACGTTATGCCTCACTGATGACCCTATCCCAAGTCTGTGGCTGAAGACTGGTCTCCCGAAGAAGTCGCAGCAATCGTCGCTGACTATTTTGTCATGCTCGGCCATGACCTGCGAGGAGAACCGTACAATAAGAAAGAACACAATCGACACCTACAATCCATCCTGCGTGGCCGTTCGGCGGGTGCTATTGAGTTCAAGCACGCGAACATAAGCGCGGTTCTTCTTGAGCTCGGATTCCCCTACATCGATGGCTACAAGCCCCGGGCAAACTATCAAGAGCTACTGAAGGAGGAAGTGAGTGCTCGGCTATCGGGGGATATCCGTGTCGCGCAATCTGCAGCCTCGATCGTCCAGGCCGCAGTGGACAACGTGCCTGAAATTCGGTCGCTCAACGATATCCTTGTCCCACCTCCGGTAACTAAGAAAGACCGCGGTTACGAAAAGCGTCAGTCTTCCTTCCGTCCGCAGAAGGGGATCAATTATCTGGAAATTGAGGCTCGCAACGCGTCGCTTGGGCTGGCTGGCGAGGAGTTTGTGCTTGAAGTCGAGCAACGTCGCCTGTTCGACGCGGGGTTGCCAGAGCTTGCCAAACGTGTGGAGCATGTGTCTCGCACACGTGGAGACGGGTTGGGCTATGACATTGCATCGTTCGCGTCCAGCGGTCGAGAACGTTTGATCGAGGTGAAAACTACAAATTTTGGCGCCATGACTCCTTTCTTCGCGAGCAGCCGCGAGGTAGCCGTGTCTCGAGAGCGAGCCGCTGATTTTGGCCTCTATCGGGTATTCAAATTTCGAGAACTGCCTCGCGTCTTTGTTCTCGACGGGTCCCTGGGAGAATCTTGCGTGCTAGATCCTTTGATATATCGAGCCTCGCTCGCATGAGGCATTACACACGCTGAAGCCGGCAATCGATTTGATGAAGCTCGCTATGCGCGCATTTGATTCGCCCACAGCTTAACTCAAGCGTTTAGGTAGCGGTACACTTCCAGGCGGAGGATATCAATGTCCATGGTTTCGCAGGCCACGCTGGTCACAATAACTCCGCTCGTCCCCGCTGGACCAAGTTTGGTTGAGGCGCTGCGTTTCTATGGCGACGAACTCGGCTTTGCTGTGACCTGGCAAGGAGCCGAAATGGCGGGTGTGCGGCGCGGCAACGTCGAACTCAACTTGGTGCAGAACAGCAATCGCGTGTGGGCTGAGAACGCTAGCGCTAGCATCGCAGTGGACGACCTCGAGGCACTTTATGGCGAGTACCGGCCGACTAAAGCACAGGTCGGGCCGCTTGAGTTGAAGAGTTGGGGGCGCATGGAGTTCCACATAATTTTGCCGTCGGGTGTCTGTTTGCAGTTCTACCAAGCCGGTTCATAGAGTTTGCCCCGCCGCAACCTGACGCCGCGATCTGCTATACGTCGAATTGCGCTAGTTCGTCCTCGGCACGGGCTCGTTGAAGCTGACGGCCTATACTGAGGTCGGACGCTAGTCGTCTTTTTGACCGAACACGGCCAGATTCGAAGAATGCCCAGGATTCACTTTCTTGTCCGGGTAAATCCAATGGAAGGCCTGATTGACAGCGGCCGCTGCCTCGGCGAATCCGGTCGCGATGAGTTTCAGCTTGCCGGGATATGCGGTAATGTCTCCAGCAGCATAAACACCGGCGCGACCCGTTTCCATCATCGAGTTCACGACGATCTCGTTTTTCTCGAGCGTCAGGCCCCATTCCTTGAGTGCGCCGATGTCGCTGACGAATCCAAGCATCGGCAGGATGACGTCTGCATCGAGCTGCCTGGTCTCCTTGGTCTTTACCTCGCGCACGATTATGCCGGAGAGCCTGTCGCCATCGGCAAGTACGTCATGTAGCTCGTGGAACGGGAGAAGCACGGTCTTACCTGCTTCGACGGCTGCCTGCACCTCGGCGACGGTTGCCCCATGAGCCCGGTACTTGTCGCTGCGATGGACGAGAGTCACTGACGCTGCGCGATCACGCAGCTGATGGCACCAGTCGAATGCGGAATCGCCTCCGCCGACGATCACGATCCGCTGCCCGCGGTATTTCTCCGGGTCGATGACGTTGTCGAAGATTCCACGGCCATACCACGGTTCCGCGCACTGCTGCGGAAGACGGCGCGGCGAGAAAGCACCAATGCCGGCCGCAATTACCACGGCCCGTGTCGGGAAACGATCGGTCTCCGTGACGAGGACAAAGTGACCGTCCTCCTCCTCCAGTCCAACCACGTGCTGGCCAAGGTGCGACGGGAAGTTGAACTGCCGGGCCTGGTCTGAGAGATCACGCACGAGATCTTTCGCGAGAACTTTCGGGAATCCCGCGACATCGAAGATGTACTTCTCGGGATAAAGCGCGGTCAGCTGCCCCCCTAGCTGTGGCAGCGTGTCGACGATCTGCGCCGTAGCCCCGCGCATTCCGGCATAAAATGATGCGAACAGACCGGTCGGCCCGCCGCCGATGATGGTGATGTCGGTTATCTCGTGCATCCCAAAATATAGCGTTTACGGATTGAGGACTGTGCGGATCCAGGACCAACTACAATCGACGATCGACGACTTATTCCGGATCGAGAACCATTGAGGACAATGTGCTCGTTCGTAATCCGCACTAAGTCGTCGATCGTCGATTGTAGTTGGTCCTGGATCCGCACAGTCCTCAATCCGAAGTCCTTCAAGGTTTCCCATGGCGGCCTGAACCCCCACATTTCGAACATGAAGATCTACACCAAGACCGGCGACACTGGTCAGACCGGACTTTTTGGCGGTGGCCGAGTTTCGAAGGACGACCCGCGTGTCGAGGCGTACGGGGATGTTGACGAGCTGAACGCGGTTCTCGGCACCGTTCGCGCTGTCGAGATCATGCAGCGCATCGACGAGGTTCTCGTCCCCATCCAGCGCGACCTGTTCAGCATCGGCTCACTGTTGGCGACTCCCGATCTCGAGAAGATGCACGATCATCTCTTGAAAGCGCAGATCGACGACGCCCGGATTCGCGACCTCGAACACGCAATCGACGACTGCGACCGGGAGCTTGAACCGCTTCGCGCGTTCATCGTCCCGGGCGGAACACCAAAAGCTGCCGCGCTGCACGTCGCCCGGACGGTGTGCCGCCGCGCGGAACGCCGGGTCATTTCTCTCCAGCGAGATGTCGAGATTCCTGCGATTGTCGTCGTATACCTCAACAGGCTGTCAGATCTCCTCTTCAGCCTCGCACGGGTAGCAAATGCGAGAGGCGGCGCGGGTGAGGTGACTTGGTAGTAGCCGGGCTCGCCTATCCGACGAAAGTGGAACCGGGATCGCTGGCCGATCTCGGAAATTTCGTGAGAGAAGTCGCACCCGCCCACCGCTATGCAATCATCAGCGACAGCAATGTCGCACCACTATATGGAAGTGCGGCGGCCCACTCTCTCGGAATAGACGAATCGGAGATCCTCGTCATCCCCGCGGGAGAATCGAGCAAGACGCGCGGGACCTGGGGATGGCTCACCGACGAGCTGATCAACCTTGGATTCGGCCGCGACTCGGCCATCATTTCGCTTGGCGGCGGGGTTGTCGGAGATCTCGCCGGGTTCGTAGCGGCGACCTATATGCGCGGGATTCCGATAATCCACGTGCCGACCACGCTGCTTGCGATGATCGATGCGTCAATTGGCGGGAAGACTGGCGTCGACACGAAGTTCGGGAAGAACCTCGTGGGCTCCTTCCACCAGCCATCTGGCGTTCTCGCCGACCCGCAACTGCTTGAAACACTTCCACTTAGCGAGCTGAGAACGGGATTTGCCGAGGCGCTCAAGCATGGCGCGATCTCGGATCGGCGTTACTTTGATTCCGTCGTTACCGCCATACCGGGAGTGCTATACGAAAATGGGTCTCGAGGTGACTCACTCACCGGTATCATCGTCGGTAGCATAGAGATCAAGGCTGGCATTGTCAGCCGGGACGAGCGGGAGGGTGGCCTGCGAAAGATTCTGAACTTCGGGCACACCATCGCCCATGCCGTGGAGATGCTGAGTGATTACACGCTTGCGCATGGTGAAGCGGTGGCCATTGGAATGACCGTCGAAGCAAGAATGGCCGAGCGAATGGGTGTGGCGGCTCCGGGGACAGAACTGGAGCTCCGGCAGTCTCTCCAGACTGCGGGCCTTCCTGTGAACCTGCCGAAGGGTCTGACCGCCGAGCGGATTCTCGAGGCTACCCGTTGTGACAAGAAGGCTCGAGCCGGTTCCGTGCAATACGCGCTGCCCGAGAGGATCGGAAGAATGGCAGGTTCGGCTTCCGGGTGGGCGATCGAAGTCGATGACCGGATAGTCCTCGAGTCGCTCGCGTGAAACGAGCTGACGTCCTGACGCTTGTGCTCGCAGTTGCAATCGCGACTGCGTTCATCAAGACGGGCGCAGCCACCTTGCCCATCGGGCGTGCGGCGATCAAACATGCTCCGATTGTCGTTTACGCAGAGCCGTTACTCGATCCGCTCGTTGTTACGGCAAAAAAACTGATCAAGGAGCGGGGCCAGTTCCGGAGGGCAACCGCGTCGGAAGCGATTCGGATGCGCGCGGCGGGTATCATCCCCGATCCGAGTCGGTTCGCCAAGGCGCAGGCGGGAGAGGAGATTCCGGTCAGTCTCACGCAGTACTGTCTCAAGGGCACGACCCGCCGTGGGAGGTTCGTCCGGCCCGGGATCGTGGCTGCTGATCCGCGGATATTTCCGCTCGCGCGGTATGTAGAGGTGTTCATGGGGAAACGCTACATCGGCCGCTTTCTCGTTGACGATACAGGCGGGAACGTGATTGGCGCGACCCTCGACATCTGGACGCCGTCGTGCCGGCAAGCGCGGCGATTCGGGCGGCAGCATGGACGCGCGGTCCTGGTCGCCAGGGAAGAAGAGCATATCCTTCCTTCGACTCTCAGCGAGATCGATGTCATCCCTGATCTTCGGGCGATTGGCGATCTTTTCGAGGGTCTGGCGCGGAAGTAACGGCGGACTGCGGACTTTTGGTAATGGCCCTCTAATTGCCCTGCTCCATGTAACTACGAACGAGGCTCGAGCTATGTCGTCATTCAGTACATATCTGGTCGGCTTTATCGTTCTGATCATCGGACTTGCCGTTGGCGCGTATCTCGTCGGCGTCCCGTCGACCTGGATTGGCGTCGGCGTCATTGTGATGGTTGGGATCGGTATTTTGAGCGCAACCAGCCGAACGAAAACCAAAGATCCGCCGACTCAGCCCTGATACGGGCTTCCACATCACAAATTGTTTTGGCATGAAACGTGGCTGTTGACCGAATCACAGCCCGGAATTAACGTGCGCCCGATAAAGGTGACTGCGAGCAAATGATGCGCTTGCGCAAACAACCCAACCGGGCCTCGAATGCAGACTTCGACCGAGAGCAAGTCTAAAGGCTTTTTCCGTTCGTCCCCCTCCACCGCATTCGACCAGTACCTCCAGGACATTCAGAAGCTCCCCCTGATCACCGACGCCGAAGAAGAGCGTCGGTTGGCACGTCGTGCCCAGGGTGGAGACGAAAAGGCGGCAGAAAGACTGGTCACCGCCAACCTGAGATTCGTAATCTCGTACGTGAAGAAGTATCAGGGCCACGGACTCGATCTATCGGAGCTCGTCGCTATCGGTAACGAAGGGCTTCTCAAGGCGGTCCGGAAGTTCGATCCGGAGCAGGGCGTAAAGTTTATTTCATACGCCGTGTGGTGGGTTCGGCAGGCAGTACTCAAGGCCCTTGCAGAACAGACCCGCTCAGTCAGAATCCCCCTCAACCAGAATTCCCAGCTAATCAAGCTGGCCCGCGCTCAGACAGTTCTTTCCCAGGTTCTCAAGCGCGATCCCACGGACAACGAAATCGGCAGACTTCTCGAGGAAACTCCGGAAGCAGTTCGTTCTGCCAAGCAGATGTCCGCAACGGAAATTTCACTCGACGCGCCAATTGATCGCTCCGACCGCGAAGCCTGTACCCTCGGAGAGCGTTTTGCCGGCGTCAATGGTGACGAGATCGAGGAAGTAACTGACTTCCACCTGATGAAGGAATTCATCGACAAGGTGTTCAGGAAATATCTGACGCCGCGTGAGAGGAAGATTCTTCATCTGTACTACGGGCTCGAGCAGGGCTCGGATGCAATGACGCTGGAGAAGATCGGTGCGCTGATGGGTGTAACCCGCGAGCGCATTCGTCAGATCCGCGAGCGGGCTTTCGAGAAACTGCGAGAATCGCCGGATGGCGCGGCGCTTTCAGGATTCTGGAAGACGGCCGACTAGAAGAAGGTCGTCACCCCGGTGTCGAACGCTCAGCGCATCCCGGCGTTCGTCAATCCGGAATCCGGCACCGCAGAAGGGGCTCGTGACGCATTGCGCGTTGCGGGCCTCTTCGACATACGGGAGATCGATCCTTCGAACCTGAAGGAAGAGATAACGCGCGCAATTGACGCCGGTGCGAAGCGGATCCTCGTCTCCGGCGGTGATGGCACGATCAGGTCCGGCGCCGCTGTCGTCGCGGGGAAACAGATCGAGCTCGCGGTGATGCCTGCCGGTACGCTCAATCACTTTGCGCGCGACCACGGCATACCCATCGATTTCGATGAGGCCGCGCGAGTCGCCAGTGGTGACATCATCGAAGCGACTGACGTGGCCTACGTCGGGGACGAAATCTTCCTCAACACAAGCTCGATCGGCGCGTACGTGTCCTTCATGCGCCAGCGGGAGCGACTGGAGCGCTACTTCGGCTACCGGATTGCGAGCCTGCTCGCCTTGGTAAAAACGTTTTTCTTCCTGCGGACATTCACGCTCGAGCTCGAAATAGACGGCGTGAAGAAATCATACCGGACTCCCATGATTTTCATCGGAGTCGATGAACGCGAGCTGCAGATGCCCACGCTGGGCAATCGTGTCCCCGGCGGGAAACGCGGACTCCACGTTCTCGTCGTGAGCAGCCGGGCGAAAACGCGACTGCTTCTCCTTGCCTGGGAGGCTGTGAGCCGTGGAGTAAAAAGCGCTGCACGTACGTCCGAGCTCGACAGCTTTATCGTCGACAAGTGCACGATCTCGATGCGGCGCAGCAGCACTACAATCGCGCTGGACGGTGAGGAAGTGAGCGTGAAAACCCCGCTGGAGTATCGCATCGAAAAGGATATACTCCAGGTAGTCCGGGGCCCTGAACAAGCAGGGGAAGACGCTCCGCCCGTCGGGCAGGGAGAAACGCGAAGAGGCGGGTTCCGCTAAACTCATAGATGCGCGACAACAAGCTGGTCGAAAAGCTCGAATCGATCGTCAGCGAGCGGTTCGTGATGCAGCGCGAGAGCGATCTCTTCGTCTATAACTCCGACGGCCTTCCCGGTTATCGGAGAATGCCGCGCCTTGCTGTTTTCCCAGGCAGTCGCGAAGAAACCATCGCTGTCGTCCGGGCCCTGGCGGAAGACGGGATTGCATACGTGCCGCGCGGCGCGGGCACCGGTCTCTCCGGTGGCGCCCTCGCAGACGATGTAGTGCTGCTCGGCCTGCATCGGCTCAAGCGCGTGATCTCCATCGACAGGGAAAACCTGTGCGCGGTAGTCGAGCCCGGAGTCGTAAACCTCAGGCTCAACCGGACAGTTGCTCCGCACGGCCTGCTCTACGCACCTGATCCCTCGAGCGAGGCAGCCTGCACAATCGGTGGCAATGTGGCCGAGAATGCCGGTGGGCCTCATTGTCTCAAGTACGGCGTGACGTTGAATCACGTAATCTCGATCAACGCAATTCTCCCCGACGGGGAGATCGTAACGCTGGGAAATCCGGAAGGTGAAACCCCCGGCTTCGATCTGCGTGGCGCGTTCATCGGGTCCGAGGGATGTTTCGGTGTAGCTCTGGACATCACCGTGAAACTCACAAGAAAACCCGTGGCGATTCGTACGATGCTCGCGGATTTTACGTCAGTGGATGAAGCTGCCCACGTCACTTCAGCGATTGTCGCGTCGGGAATCGTACCGGCAGCGCTCGAGTTCATGGACGGCCCGACGATCCAGGTGGTGGAATCTTCGGTATATGCGGCCGGTTATCCGGCAGACGCTGCGGCGGTTCTCCTGATCGAGCTCGATGGAATTGCCGAAGGTGTCGATGCTGATCGCGACACTGTGCGCGATATCTGCCTGGCAGGCGGCGCTCGCAACGTCATCGTCGCGCGCAACGATGCGGAGCGAACTCGCCTTTGGCAGGGGAGAAAGAAAGCGTTCGGGGCGATGGGGCGGATGGCGCCGCACCTCGTCGTGCAGGACGCAGTAATTCCGCGTACGCGCCTCGCGGAGGTACTTCAGAAGATCAGTGAGATCGGCACCGAAAACAGGCTTACTGTCTGCAACGTGTTCCACGCGGGCGACGGAAATCTTCACCCCAATATTCCTTACAACGCTGATGATGCGGACGAAGCCGCTCGCGTTCACCGCGCGATGGGCGAGATCATGCGCGCATGCGTCGCCGTCGGTGGATCCATAACAGGCGAGCACGGCGTTGGCCTCGACAAGCTCGGCTACATCGAGCTCATCTTTTCGCCGGAATCGCTTGGGGCAATGTGCAGGTTGAGGGAGGCGTTCGACCCGGAGCACCGCTCGAACCCCGGCAAGGTCGTGCCGATTCATTCGTGCCAGGAGTGGCGCGCGGCGCCGGGCGCCAGATGACCGTCACGAATCCCATACAGGAAGTGGTGAGCGACGCCGTCGCAGTCGATACTCCACTTCGAATTGCCGGCAGGTCGCACTGGAGTGATGCCGGACGTCCGACAACTGCGACGCGAATTGCGTCGCTCGCCGCGCATGCGGGGATTGTCGACTACGTCCCGGGCGACCTCACCATCACCGTGAAATCCGGCACTACGCTTCGCGAGATCGAGCATGCGACAAGGGCGAACGGACAGTGGTTTCCTCTCGATCCTTTCGGCAGCTCCGATGGAACGATAGGAGCTACTATCGCGACTGGATCGTACGGTCCTCTCGCCCATTCCTTCGGCCGCGTGAGGGATCTCGTTCTCGGAATCGAATTCGTGACTGGGGATGCCACTCTCGTGCGCGGTGGCGGCCGGGTGGTGAAGAACGTGGCGGGTTTCGACCTCGTGCGACTGGTTACCGGTTCATGGGGAACGATTGGGATAGTCACCGAAGCCACGCTGAGGCTTTACTCGCACCCGCCGAGGCCGGTGACCGTATCGATGACAGTACCTGAGGGCGGAGCTGCACTTGCGCAGCGAATCGCCTCTCTCGTGGAAGCACCGGTCACGCCGCTTGCGCTCGAGCTTGTGAGTGCGCGCATCGCTTCGCGGGCAGGCCTTCCAGCAAAGCCGGCCTTCCTCATTGAAATTGGCGGCAACGATGCGTCGGTAATGGCGCAACTCGTCTCCCTGTCGCGACTGGGCGGCATGACCGAGCTCACTCATGGTGTGTGGCAGAGCTTCCGCGATATCGAAGATTCAAGTCCGGGAGAACGACCGATTGTAATGAGGTTGTCCGGGCTGCCGGCGAGCGTGGCAGGGATCTGGAGCGCGCTATCTGTCGCGATCGCCAACATCGATGGAGCAGCACTGCATGCGACGCCCTCTCTGGGAGTCGTTAGATGCGTTCTGCCTCCGGATACGCCCCTTGAGGAAATTGCGGGCATCGCTGGAGCGGCCGCTGGAGTGACGGTGATCTTTGAGCGCCTGCCATCGGCGATGTGGGCAGCGCTCTCTCCCACAGTCGTGTCGGACAGACTTTCACAGCGTATCATGAAGGCATTCGATCCGCATCGAATACTGAACCCCGGAATCCTCGGACCGGTGACTTGATGAGCACAACCCAAATGCGCGAAGGAAAGCCGGCTCCAGCCGACGCGATGCCTGCGTGTGCGCTTCCCGACAGTCCTCTGGCCGCTGCGCTGCCGGGAATCAATCAGTGCGTTCACTGCGGGTTTTGTCTCCAGGCGTGCCCGACGTACCTGACGCTGGAGGATGAAAATGAGAGTCCCCGCGGCAGGATATTTCTCATGCGCTCACTGCTCGAGGGGACCGTCGCACCAGACGATGAGCGCGTGCATGCCCACATCGATAGGTGCCTGGGATGCAGGGCGTGCGAGCCTGCGTGTCCATCAGGTGTCCCATACGGACAGCTGCTCGAAGCCACACGCGCGACGCTGCGAGAGGCGAAGCAGCCACCGTTCATCGCCCGCCTGATTCTTTTCGTGTTCGCGAATCCAATCCTGCTGCGCGTGGCGATGTTCGGGTCGCGATTGCTTGCCGCGACGCCGTTGCCGACACTGCTCGCTCGTACGAACGGACGTATGGGGTTCGGAATGGCAATGCTGGCTTCCACCAGCACACCGCTCGAGCGCGATCCCTATCAAACATCGAACGAGGGCGAGCGTGGAGTTACCGCAGTGCTGCGCGGGTGTGTGATGGAAGGGCTCTTCACCGAGACCAACCGGGCAACCGAGCGAGTCCTTCGTCACAACGGGTACAGTACGACCGCGGCTCCGGGCCAGGGCTGTTGTGGCGCGCTCCACGCACATGCCGGCGATCTTGAAGCTGCGCGCAAGCTCGCTCGCCGTAACATCGCGGCCTTCGAAAAGTCGGGATCCCAGTTTATCGCAGTCAATGCAGCCGGTTGCGGGGCGATGATGAAGGAGTACGCCCACCTGCTTCAGGACGACTCCGATTGGCACGAGCGTGCCGCATCGATGAGCTCTCGCGTGCGCGATGTCAGCGAGCTCCTCGCGAGCGCTGGCCCGATCCCCGGCCGTTCCCTGCCCCTCAAGGTCACATACGATGCACCGTGCCATCTCGTGCACGCGCAACGAGTAGTCAATCAGCCGCTTTCAGTGCTCGCTGCCATTCCGTCGCTGGAGCTAACGCCGCTTCATGACTCGGAGAACTGCTGCGGAAGCGCGGGAATCTACAATCTCATCGAGCCTGAGACGTCGGATGCCGTGCTGAAGCCCAAGCTTGAGAACATTGCCGACACTGGCGCAGCGTTCGTCGCGACAGGCAATCCCGGATGCCTGATGCAGATTGGCGCGGGGCTCATTCGCAGCGGATCCAAAGCGCGCGCGATTCACCCTGTGGACCTGCTCGACGCCTCATACGCAGGGTAAAGCACCGCGCCACTGCAAAACCCGGCTACCATCGGGTTAATTGAATTCATGTCTGATGCGAGCGAATACTCGACTCTGCGCTCAGGCGCACTTCTCATCGATCGTAGCGACCGCGTTCGAATCCGTTTTGGCGGTCCACGGGCTGCTGAGCTTCTTACCGGCCTGGTCACCAACGACGTTCTTGCGTTGACCCCGGGTCACGGACAGTACGCAGCAGCATTGACCCCCAAGGGAAAAATCGCCGCCGACATCCGCATCTTTGCGGATGATGAAGGCCTGATGACGGATACTTCTGCACGCGCTGCCCAGAACTGGCGCGACATCGTAAAGAAGTACGTGAACCCGCGCATCGCCCCCTACCGCGATGTCACTGCCGAAACACGCGACCTCGGCATTTTCGGAACCAGAGCCAGAAAGCACGTCGCGCAATCGCTCGATGTTGAAGAGCAGGCTCTTGCATCACTTGCGCCCTATTCCAGCCTGACTGTGAACTTCGAGGGAGCCCGCGCGATGATAGTGTATGTTGCCGAGCTCGATGTGGAGGGCTACGAGATCATCGCATTGGCCGCTGCTGAGCCGTCACTTCGCGCGAAGCTGCTCGCGGCGGGTGCAATACCGGGGTCACCACGGACTTATGACGTGGTGAGGATCGAAGCGGGTCGTCCGGAATGGGGCATCGACATGAACGACTCGACTATTCCGCAGGAGGCGAATTTCGATTCCCTCGGTGCGATCTCGTATACGAAGGGCTGTTACACGGGGCAGGAAACCGTGGCGCGTGTACATTTTCGCGGACATGTGAACCGGTTTCTTCGCCGGCTTCATTTCGTCAGTGTCGCAATTCCGCCGGCGCAGGCGGAGCTGGTCGACGATACTGGAAACGTCGTGGGCGATGTCAGGAGTGTCGCTGTTTCTCCGAGGCAGGGCGGCGTAGCGATCGCGATGGTACGGCGCGAAATCGCTCCGGGCACGACACTGAATGCGCGGTGGGATGGCGGCGAGTGTACGGTGCAGATTGCCGATAACGAAAAAGGCGCGACTGGTTAGTCGCGCCTTTTCTGTTTCGACCGGAAGAACTACTTCTTGGTCGTGTCCATCATCGACATGGTATCCGGCATCATTGCGGCCGAATCCATCATCATCATTCCGGTGTCCATTGCCGCAGGTGCTGGTGCCATTGCCGCGCCGGTGTCGATCGGAGCTTCGTCCTTCTTGGTGCATGCGGCCAGTGCGAGTACTGCGACGACGAGAGCGATGCGCTTCATTTCAAAAATCTCCAGTAGAGAGGGGGCCAACGTGGTTAAACGCCGGTCCGTGCACGCTATCGCGATGCCCGTCAGTGGCGCGGCCCAAAAGTTACCGTGTC
>JAYUWU010000127.1:0-11264 GCA_043753365.1 Gemmatimonadaceae bacterium
GCTGAGCGGAATTGCCGCCCGCGTGCTTGCCCGCGATCTCGAGCTCAGCCGGATCGAAGTCGCGCGCGCTGAGCGCGTCCTCGCGTGGGGTGAAATGGCGCGCCAGGTTGCGCACGAAATCAAGAACCCTCTCACTCCAATACGGCTGGGAGTGCAGCATCTTCGCCGCGCGAGAGCGGACACTCGCATCGATTTCGATCGGGTGCTCGACGAAAACGTCACGAGAATTCTCTCGGAGATCGATCGCCTCGACGAAATCGCCCGTGCATTCAGCCGTTACGGAAGCGCGCCTGCAGAGCTGCCTCCAGCTGAGCCAGTTGACATCGCGGCGATATTACGCGACGTGATCGGACTCGAGAAAATGGGAATTGGTGGCGTGACGTGGACGCTTGAAGGTGCAGACCAGCCCCTACTGGCTGAGGCGCGCACCGATGAGCTCCGTGACGTTCTCCTGAACGTGTTCGAGAATGCACGTCTGGCCCGCGCCCGCAATGTCGGCGTCAGTCTCGACAGGCGCGACAGGCACGCCCTGATTCGAATTGTCGATGATGGATCCGGAATTTCGTCAGCTGCACTGCCCAGAGTGTTCGAGCCGCACTTCTCGACCCGGACCACCGGGAGCGGGCTTGGCCTGGCTATAAGCCGGCGGTTACTGGAGGCATGGGGCGGCACAATCGATATCGAGAGTGAGGTGAGCAGGGGCACCACTATCCTGATTACACTGAACGCCTTGCATAAGTGAGCGTCCCCCGTCGAACACCCGCCGAACCGCGGAAGACGATATCCCTGCCCCCGCACATTGCCGCGTGGCATCTGCCGCCCGGATGGTCGTGGGGCGCCGCAGGACTCATAGGAGATGAGCGACATTACCAGCAGGTGACCGATGGGCTCGGCCGTTCACTGTCGCTGGTTACCGCGCCGGATCCCGCGCATCACGCGTGGCTTCTCTCGGAGGCAAGGCATCTGGCGCATCGCGGTCATCCTAATATTCCGACGACGTACCACTACTGGGTCGAGCAGCGCGAGACGGGGCGAGGTCCCGGTTATCTGAGGCGGTGGATTACTGGAGAAACCGTGAGGTCCCATCTCCAGCGGCTTGGCAGCGCGGAGATTCCGTACGTGCTTCAGGTACTGCGGGGCGCGGGGTCAACGCTTTCATATCTGCATGACTCAGGTGCAACGCACGGTGCGCTCACCGTCGACACAGTGTGGGTCGCGCCGACGGGCAGGCTGTGGATGCTCGAATGGCAATGGGCGGTTCCGCGCGATGACATTCCACTGGGGGTTCGCCCCCTGCGCTTCGGCGGTGCAGCGGAAGCGCTTCACCCGCCGGCGGTGCGTCCGCCGGAGTGGGGAGAAAGCGAATGGTTGCCTACTCCGGCGAGCGATCAGTGGCAGCTGGCGGCGATATGTTTTGCGGCGCTCACAGGTGAGGAGCCTCCGAGGCACGACGTACCTCCGGTGAGCCTGCTCAGGCCGGAGTGTCCCGCGAGCGTGGCGACTGCAATTGATCGCGCCTTGCTGCCGGATCCATCACACAGGTTCCTCACGGTCGCAGGGTTTCTGCGAACGGCCGACCGGGGATATGAGAGCAGGGGCGTCATCGTTCCGCTGCGCGATCCCGACGCTGCAACTGGTGACGCGTCGGAAGAGTCGAAGGTGCGCCGGGCCCTGGCCGATGATTATGAAGTTCTGTCGGCCCTCGGGTCGGGAAGCTTCGGGAAAGTGTGGCGCGTTCGCGACCTTGCCCTCGAGCGCGAGGTTGCGCTCAAGGTGTTGCATCCGCGCGTTGCGGCCGATGCCAGTGCCGTGGGCGGATTCTGGCGGGAGGCGAAGCTCGCAGCAAAGCTCGCCCATCCTGCTATCGTCCCGATCTACGACTGGGATTCCCGCGGTGATCTCTCATGGTATACGATGGAGCTGGCAGACGAGGGTTCGGTCGCCAGCCTGGTCGCGCGCAGTGGCCCGCGCACAATCGAGGAGATCGCGCCGCAAGTGGAGTCGATTCTCGATGGGCTGGCGGCGGCCCACACGATCGGTATTGTGCACAGGGATCTGAAGCCCGAAAACATTCTCATCGACCGGTACGGGCGGTGGCGCATCACTGACTTCGGTATCGCGAACGCGACGGGAGAGGATGCGACGACGAATACCGGCACGCCGGCATTTGCCGCTCCCGAGCAGTTGCTTGGCGAGCTTCACGGTCCGTCTGCTGATTGTTTTGCTGTGGCAGCGATCGTGGTGTTCACGCTTAGCGGTGTGCCGCCCTTTGGTGAAGGCGACGCTCAGCAGATCGTCGCGAGGCAGCTCTCAGGCGGTCCCGATCTCTCGGGATTTTCGCCGTCAATAGCTGAGTGGATTGCGCGCAGCCTCGAGGTGAGGGAGGAGGCGCGTTTTTCGGATGCCACCGTGATGAAGAACGCATGGCGGACGGCGGTGCGTGCCGCGCGACGACGCGACAGGGCCGTCTGGTGGCGCCTTAACTCGCTGCGGCAGGGCTAACTGCGGGCCTGACAACCCAATCGGTGGCTCCGAATTTGCAAGCCGCTGAAGCCGCTACACAGTGAGGACGGATGTCTTCGAGAGGCTTTCAATGTCAGATGTTTTCGGTGCAATATCCATATGTTCCTGCAGCGATGTGTGCCTTAAGTGCTGGCGTTAAAGTCAAAGCTCGATAAATTGGTCCACAGGGCTATGGCCATGGTTTACGGTATGAAGGTTTACCCGGCACACATCCTGCCTCACGGCAATCGCGATATCGATGTCCCGGTTGTAGTAGCTATATCCACCATTTCGAAAGAGGTAATTCACATGTCAAGAAGACGTTGGACCGTCTGCGCAATGACGGCCTTGCTCTTCGGCGGCACGGCGGCGGCACAGCAGCCGGGTACGCTGTTATTGGGCGGCTTTGGGCAGTACACGAAGTTCGACGACGCGTTGCAATTGGACAACACGTTCGGAGTCGGCGGACGGGTCGGCGCCTACTTTGCTCCCAACTGGAACCTGGAATACGATCATTCCTTCAACAAGCCCGAGCAGGTCGGGGCTGGTCAGACTGGAAAGATCTGGTACGGACCGATGTCGGCCCGTATGCGTTACAGCTTCCCGTTTGCGGGTCTCGGTGCATTCCACGTTGGCGCCGGTGGCGTCCTCACTTCGTACGCCGGATATGAGCCCGACGAGCCGACCGGTACAGAACTGAATATCATCCGCACCAACCGCCGTGGCTACAACTACGGTGTCGAAGGCAATGTTGGCTTCACCCTCGGACTCGCGGGCATCTCGCTCCGTGTCGATGGTATCGCTGACTACATGCCGAACGGCGGCCGCGTCGGCGGAACGTCGAACGCGGTTTACGAATCACACACGAACCTTCGGGCTCAGGCGGGACTCGAGTTCCGTCCGAACGTCGCCTCGCTTTTCGGCGGCGGTGAAATGAGCAACGCGAGCCTCGCTCCATGGGCGCCGTATGCGTTGTGGGATGATCTCGGCAGCGACTGGGCACTTCCCGGCATGATCGAGTTGGGTGGTTTCGCGCAGTATACCAAGTTCGACGAAAACGCCCCGGGTCGCCCGGACGATGACATTGGATTCGGCGGACGTGTCGGTGTGTTTCTTTCCGACCCGCGTTTCCAGCTCGAAGCTGATGGACAGCAGACGAAGGGCCTTCAGTGGGACCAGTCGCGTTTCGCTGGCGACCTGACCTTCCAGACGTGGGCGCTTCGCATGAACTACAACATCCCGATCATGTCGAAGGCGCAGTTCATCCTCGGTGCAGGTGCTGTTCGCAGCAACTACAGCGCAGGCCAGGAGAACAGTGGTCGTTCATTCACGTATAACTACGGAGCCAGCGGTCTCGCCGGTCTTCGTTTCGGCGTCGTCAATCGCGTTGCGCTTCGTGTCGATGGCATCGCGGAGTACATGAAGGACACCGAAAACCTGAACCTGATCGGTCGCGCTGGTCTGTCACTGCTCGTTGGTGGCGCCCGTCGTGAGGCCATGTGTACCTACGCTGGCCTGGAGAACATCCCGATGTCCAGCCCGTCGTGCGTCGCGCCGCTTCCGCCGCCGCCGCCGCCGGCACCTGTTGCAATGTGCCCGTACCCGGGTCTGGGCGGCATCCAGGCATCTGATCCGGCTTGCGTTGCTCCGGCTGTCGCAGCAGTTGTCGACACCGCAGCGATCACGGCACCGATCTACTTCGACTTCGACAAGTCCGACATCCGCACCGACGCGGCCGCAACACTCGATCGCAAGATCCCGTGGCTCCAGGCCAACCCCGGCATGCGTATCAGGATCGAAGGCAACGCCGACGAGCGTGGCTCGGATGAGTACAACCTGGCCCTCGGCCAGCGTCGTGCCGCCGCCGCGAAGCGCTATCTCGTGGAGCGTGGAATCGATGAAGGTCGCTTCGACCTCGTCAGCTACGGCGAAGAGCGCCCGGTTTGCACCGAGCACGATGAGTCATGCTGGCAGCGTAACCGTCGCGATGACTTCGTAATCGTGACGATCGGCAGCGACACCATCGTTGTCCCGGCCGGTGGCGAAGAGGAGTAAGCACTAAAAGCAGCAGATTGAAGGGAGCGGGGCACCGAAAGGTGCCCCGTTTCTTTTGTTGATGTTTACGAGAGCGTTGCTTGCGCATTCCGCCATCCTCGGCAAAAGTGGGAAGCCCTTCAGGAGGGGTCTCACCAGTGCGCAGAATGACGATGATCTCGGTCGTAGCAGCGGCAGCAGTGGGCTCTCCGGCCACGGCTGCGGCACATCCCTCAGTGTCCGTCGTAATGGACAGGCAGGGGAACGTCTTCTATTCCGACCTCAGACGGGTGATGATGATCGCGCCCGACGGCACGAAGTCCATCGCCGTTCCCAACGTTCATACCCACGAGATGTTCATGGGCGCCGATGGGAACCTCTACGGCGACCATCAGTGGTATGAAGGGGTCCGCACGAAGAAATGGGGTCATCGCGTCTGGAAGCGTGCACCCGATGGGACCATAACCGACGCAGTCCCCGCCGCGGACGGACTGCTCGACAACTACGGCTTCGCTCGTGATTCGTCGGGCACCATGTACTGGCGCGCGCGTGGTTCCGTAAGCGAAATCAGGAAGCGCGTTGGCACCGGGCCTGTCACCGTGCATTCTCGCGGCCCGTTCAGCGGCATAAGCTGCATGGTCGCGGCTTCCGACGGAACGCTCTACCTCATCGATGCGCTCGACCTCAAGAAAGTGCTTCCCGACGGCAGGGTCATGCCACTCGCTCCGGCGATCGCATCGAAGAGTCTCTCACGCTTCGCGGTAAAAGATGAGCACCGGATCATGGGACTCTGGCTCGACGCAGGCAGTAACGTTTATGCTGCAGGTTATGGTTCGGGCGAGGTGAAGCGGGTTACTCCCTCCGGCGACGTCAGCGTCGTGTCGAGCTCGGCGCTCCCGTGGTCACCCACGGGCGGAATGGTCGCCCCTGACGGCGACCTCTGGATCCTTGAAGTCTCCATCATCAACGAGGTGAGGCTCAAGCGGATCGCGCGAAACGGATCAGTAAGGTTTTATTGACCTGCGCGGATTATTTCTTCGCGAAGAGCGCCAGGTATTTGCCGTAGCCCTCTGCCTGCAGCCTCGTCACCGGAACGAATCGCATCGATGCCGAATTCATGCAGTACCGCAAACCGGTTGGGCGTGGCCCATCGTCGAACAGATGGCCCAAATGCGAGTCAGCCATGCGTGAACGAACTTCGGTGCGAGGGTAGCCAAGCTTGTAGTCGGTAGTCGTGCGGATGTTTTTCGGCTCGAGCGGCTTGTAGAAGCTCGGCCAGCCTGTTCCCGAGTCGTACTTCTCGCGTGAGCTGAAGAGTGGCTCGCCGGAGACGACGTCCACGTAGATGCCGTCCTCGTGATTGTCCCAGTACTCGTTGCGATACGGAGGCTCCGTATCGTCGCGCCGCGTAACCGAGAACTGGATTGCCGTGAGTTTCTTGCGGAGGTCGGCATCGCTGGGTCGCTGAAATACACCCTGGGCAGTCGCGACTGCGGTCGGTGTCTGCGCATCGCGGGAGATCGGCGTGAGCCCTCCTATGAGCAGAAAGGCGGCAGCCAGGCGATTTCTGAGGGGAATCTGAGCGATCATCGTTTGAGTCGGGGACGAAGGTTAGTCGCGTCGTGCCGTGCTTTTATTATACGCCGCGAACCATCAAATAGTTCTGCGGCGGGAGTTTGGTCACGTCAGGACGGATTCGATGGCCTTCGCGGTGCCAGCGGGTTCGATTGTCCTTCGATGCTCGCCGCAATCCGTTCAGCTGCACTCATCGGCATAGATGCGTATGACGTCGTCGTCGAGGTAGACGCCGCACCGGGTTTGCCTCAGTGGACTTTAGTCGGATTACCAATTGGCGCAGTGAAGGAGAGTCGCGAGCGTGTTGGTTCCGCTCTGGTCAATTCAGGATTCACGGTGCCGCCGCGAAGAATCACGATCAACCTTGCGCCCGCCGATGTGCGTAAGGAGGGGACAGCATTCGATCTCCCGATCGCGCTTGGGATACTGGTTGCGACTGGCCAGCTCGATTCAAACGCGGTCGATCGCCGCGTGTTTGCTGGTGAACTCGGGCTCGATGGCCGTATCAGGTCGATACGCGGCGCGCTTTCGATAGCACGTCGTGCAGCAAAGGCGGGGATTCGTGAAGTGGTGATTCCAAGGGCTAACCACGCTGAAGCTTCGCGTGTCAGCAGCGTGCGACTTGGTGTACCGGAGGACTTGAGGTCGCTGGTCGCCGGTCTACGCGATGGTGCGATGCCGTGGATACAGGAAACTGTACCAATCTCTCCGCGGCGTCACGATGACCTCGACATTGCTGATGTTGTGGGCCAGGACACAGCTAAACGTGCGCTGGAGATCGCCGCGGCCGGCGGGCACAATCTTCTGCTTCTTGGTCCGCCGGGAGCGGGGAAGACGATGCTCGCGCGGCGACTTCCTGGAATTCTGCCGGAGCTGACCGAGGAGGAGTCACTCGAAGTAATAGCGATTCATTCAGTGGCGGGAACCCTCACCAATGAGTCCACAATTGCATGCGCGCGTCCGTTTCGCGCTCCGCATCATTCGATCTCCAGTGCCGGATTAATTGGAGGTGGATCGAATCCCCGGCCGGGCGAAGTTAGTCTCGCGCATAACGGCGTTCTCTTCCTTGACGAAATGCTCGAGTTTCCACGTTTCGTTCTCGACGGCCTCAGACAGCCCCTCGAGGACGGCCGCGTTGTGATCTCGCGAGTATCGAGTTCGGTGAAGTTTCCAGCGCGGTTCACTCTCGTTGGTGCCACGAATCCCTGTCCCTGTGGGAGACTGGGGGATTCTGCGGCGAGGTGCACGTGCTCCGTCACCGATGTCGAACGTTACGCGAACAGACTCTCGGGTCCGCTCGCAGACCGCATCGACATGCACGTCGTCGTAGGGTCGGTGTCGCTCGCCGATCTCGGAGCGGTTGCATCAGGAGAAACGTCGGCATCGATTCGCCGGCGCGTGGCAATAGCCCGCGAACTTCAGACCACTCGGTTTGCGCGTGTTCGCGGAGTCACCTGCAACGCGCACGCGTCGGGAAGATGGATCGACACGAGTGCCGACATTCACCACGATGCGCGCGCAATGCTGCAGACTGCGGCTGGGGCTCTCTCGCTATCTGCGCGCGGATATCATCGCGTCCTGAAAGTCGCGCGCACAATAGCCGATCTCGATGAATCCACATCCGTCGCCAGTCATCATGTCGCTGAGGCGATCCGGTTCAGACCGGTGACGAGGTCGGGCTGACTCCCGTGCGGGGATGCGGGCGGGGCTAGCCGACTGGCAGGCGAGGGGAACCGATGGACCGGGGCCGGAAACTCTTTGCCTGCTCGCGCGTCAAGCTTTTAGCGCCTATGACAGCCACTGCCAGCCACCTGACCTCGTTGAGCCTGGATCACATCGGCCGCCCGATTCCGCCACCGGCGAATCGCGCGCCTGTCGCTGACGTTGCCCTGTCCGAAGTTCTCGCCGCGATGTCGAGCGCCCTTGACCTGACCGAAGGTCAGGAGGCAGGCCACACTGTACGCACCTGCATTATCGGAATGCGCATGGCCGAGGAGCTCGACCTCTCGGCCTTCGACAAGGTGGCGCTCTACGGAGCACTTCTTTTGAAAGACACGGGTTGTTCCGGCAACTCGCAGCGCGTCGCGGAAGCCCTGTCTGCTGATTCCCCGGCCAAACCTCGCCTCGCTATCGCCGACAACCGCAGCGTTCGCGAAAAGCTGAGTTCGCTCATCAAGCGTGGAAGCTCGCCAGCAGGTGAGTCCGCCAGTCTCTCGCGCGGCGAGCGAGGGCAGGGAATCGCGCTGAGGCTCGGGTTCTCCACCGCGACCGCGGAAGCAATTCGCGGCATCGACGAACACTGGGATGGATCAGGCGGCCCGGACGGCTTGATCGGTCACGAGATTCCGCTGTTCTCGCGTATCATCTTTCTCGCACAATCGATCGACGCTTTCGTGAGCCAGCGGGGTCTGCTCACGGCCATGCGCATCGCGCGCGAGCAGAGCGACCACTGGTTCGATCCGGCGCTCGCGCGAATCGTTCGATCATGGCGGGAAGAGACCGAGTGGTGGGACTCGCTGCATTCAACCGAAGCAGAAGCCATCGCGATCTCGCTGGAGCCGCAGCAGCACACGCGCTACGTCGACGACAAAGGTCTCGACGAAGTCGCTCGCGCGTTCGCCGAGATCATCGACTCGAAGTCGCCATTCACGTGGCAACACTCGACGAACGTGGCGAAATACGCGCGCGCGGTCGCATTCGAGCTTGGATTCGAGAAGCAGGAAGTACGCGTGCTCAACCGAGCCGCGTTGCTGCACGACATTGGAAAGCTCGGCGTTTCGACCCGCATTCTCGACAAGGCCGGCCCACTGACAGCCGAGGAGCGCTCCGAGATGCAGCGCCACCCGCTGTATACGTGGGAGATTCTTCAGCGAGTGGGAGCATTCTCAAGCTTCGCGCGCACTGCCGCGCTACATCACGAAAAGCTCGACGGCTCGGGATATCCATGGGGCGTGAAGGGCGAAGATCTCGACCTTCCCGCACGGATACTTTGTGTCGCCGACATGTATGAAGCACTCACGGCGAACCGCCCGTACCGCGCGGGACTCGGCCGCGAGACTGCACTCAAGATCATCCGCGAAGGCAGTGGCAAGCATATATGTCCGGTCGCGGCAGAAGCACTTACCGAAGCAACCCGTCACCTCAAGCTCTCGCTGGCGTCCTGACTCCATCCGCCGTAGGCAACGAAGGACTTCGACAGTCCCGCAAGTTTCTCAACGTGAATATTCGCCCCCGGAAAAAGCGCGGTGAACTTCTTTCGCGTCAGTAACTGGATCGAATCCACTTCCGCCTTTGCAAGATCGTAGTCAGGGATGCGCTTGTACCATCCGACATCGAATCGGTGAACCATCTGCGCGCGAGCCCATGAGGGCAGATACTGAAAGAACGGAAACAGGAAGTGCGGCTCGAGCGGAAACCGGCGATTCGGAGTCTGCACGAAATATCGTTTTCCGACCCTCATGACCTCGCTTGCCATACGTCGCTGATCGTCGTAGCCGCCGACGTGCTCGATGACGGAGTTGGAGAACACCACGTCGAAGGCGGCATTCCGGAATTGAGGCATCGCTCGGGCATCGCCGGCCGCACTGACGAACCGTTCTGATGTTACGGGCTGGTGATCGATGTTGAGCAGCGTGACCCGGACGTCGCCGGGATCGCCCCCCGTCATCAGAGTCCAGAACTCCTGCGTGCCACCGATGTCGAGAATCTCGACATGCCCTTCCAGTTTCCCCAGTAACGACAGAAAGAGCGCGAAACGAGCCCGGCGCATCCGCGTGGCCAGGGAATCGCCGGAACTGTTGTCGGCCAGGGCCCTAATGAGGGATCCCTCCGCTCGCGTGGCTGCTTTTCGGGGGACCGGAGCGTCACTCATTGGTGAAAAAAACTAACGCAGCAGCACCCGAGGCGCGGGGTTTGCCCGATTCGGGAGGCGGTGGCCTTTGCACAGGCTGTCCGACAGGGGATATTCCTCACTCGACCTCCAGGACAAAAACAATCAATGTTTGGCTGCTTCCGAAGGCTTGGCTGTCTCGTCTTTCTGATCGTCCTAGGCATTTTCGCATGGTTCAACCGCGATCGCCTCGACGCCATCTATCGTCGTTATGCCGGAGACCCGCGTCCGGACTCGACCATGGTCGCCACACTCCCTGGCGGCTGGGAGGCGCTCACCCCCGAAAAGGCTACGAAGGGGCAGCGCGCAGTCGAGTCCCTCTCCGGCCCACGCGGGCCCGCATACGCAAGCCTCACGGCAGGCGAAGCGGCCTCATACATCTTTCTCGCCGTGTCGAAGCAGCTTCCTGCTTCGTCTGAAGGCGTCACGTCATCCATCAAGGACGACCGCCTGATCGTCAGGGCGAACGTCGCCCTGAAAGACTTTGGCGCTGCAGCCGCTCTCGGACCGATTGCCGGAATGCTCGGCTCCCGCGATACGGTCCAGCTTGGCGGGACGATGCGCGTCCTCCGTCCAGGAGTGGGTGAGTTCCAGGTGAAGGAAGTCAGGATCGGCGCGTTCCCGGTTCCCGCGGCGGTCGTCCCCCGGCTGATTCGCACGATGAGGCGCGGCACGATGCCGGAAGGGATTTCCAACGACGCGCTTCCCATGACGCTTCCGGACTATATCGGCGACATCCGGATCGCGAACGACAGGATCACTGTGTACAGAGCGACGCAATGAACCGTCGGATCCTCGTGGTCGATGACGAGCAGGGAATACGCGCCGCGCTCGGCCAGCTCCTCGAATACGAGGGCTATGAGGTTCATACTGCATCCAATGCCGACGACGGTTTAGCCGAGTATCAGAAGTTCAGGCCGAACCTGGTATTCATGGACGTGAAGATGCCGGGCATGGACGGCATGGATGCGTTGAGAAAGCTGCGCGAGATCGATCCGGCGGCGACTGTCGTGATGATCAGCGGGCATGCAACGATACGAACGGCTGTCGAAGCGACTCAGCTCGGCGCGTACGAGATACTGGAGAAGCCTCTCGACACCGACAGAATTCTCGTGATGCTCCGCAACGTGTTCGACCACCTGAATCTCCGCGAGGAGAATTCACGACTCAAGAACATCAGCAATTCACCATACGAGATAGTTGGCGGATCGCCAGTGATGCGCGCGATGGTGGAGAAGATCGAAAAAGTCGGGGCTACCCCGGC
>JAYUWU010000128.1:0-33917 GCA_043753365.1 Gemmatimonadaceae bacterium
GACTCGCTCATTTGCCCTCGCATGGGTATTGCAATCTCAGATGTTCCAAGCAAATACCTTACCACCCTCTTTTGAACGGCATTGAAATGACAGTCGACCACAGCCCCGAAACGAACCTGGAGCAGGCACAGCGCCCGGTTGGGCGCCCTTATCGTAACGTGAGGGACGTACGGTCAGTCAGCATGCTCGGTGTCGGAATTGTCATCGGGACAGTGATCGGGGCTGGAATCGCCTTGCTCGTTGCCCCGCAAACCGGATCTGACACCCGCCGTTCACTTGGCGCCCGAGTTGGCGGCCTCCGGACCGGCCCCGGCGTCTGGGGGAAGCTCGGGAAGGAGCTGCGTCGCGCAGCGGCCGCCAAGCGAAAGACGCTCGAGATGGAAACCCGTCGCAAGGAACTCCTGCTCAAGCGGACTCAAGCCGGAAACGTGTGAATTAACGCTGCGCAGCGAGCCAGCCGCGCGCCTGAGCCTGGTATGTACGATCGTTGACGTCGCTCACCGGCAGGCGCAAAGCGGTTTCGAATTCGTTCCGCGCCCGGGGTTTATCGCCGATGTCAGCATAAATCGCAGCGAGGTCTACGCGATGCACGAGCCGGTCGGGTTCTGAGGCAACCGAAGCCTCCATGTAGCGTACGGCCTCCTTCCATGATGCACTGCCGAACACACGCCCGCCTAGAATATTGCGGGCGACCATGCGGGTGACGCTGCTGAGTCGCATCACCTCTGCGTTCCACATTCCCATGACGTGCAGGCAGCCCGCATGCTGCGGCGCGATCTCGAGGCATTTGAGCGCTTGTGCCCTGATCTCGGTTGCGAAACGGACCCTCCCGCGAGCACTCTGTGTCAGGGCCGTTTTTCCAAGCGCCCGCGAAAGGGAGAAGTAGCCCTCTGCACCTGACGGATCAGCGGCAATCGCCCGCCTCGCATATTGCTCCGCTTTTGCGAACAGCGCCTTCCCGCGCGACGCATCGCTCAGGTAGGAGCCTATGTCCACTGCGGATCGTGAAGCTTTCCAGAGTGCCTCGTAACCCCGGGGATAAGCTTCGATCGCCTTTTCGAAGTGCGCGAGCGCAGGCTCTGCCGCGAGGGCCGCATATGCCCGGTCACCGCTCGAGATGTGCTCGGAGTGCGCCTGCGCGGACGCCGTGGTCACCGACAGGGTGAGGCCGAGCAGTGTTATGAAGTGTCGCATATTGTTTATTATGGCTGACCAGAAATGATTGTACCAAGACTGATTGAACGGAAGCGCGATGGTGGCCGCCTCGAAGACGCCGAGTGGGAGGCGCTGGTCGGTGCGTATGCCCGGGGCGAGGTGCCCGACTATCAGTTGTCCGCCCTCCTCATGGCTATCTACTTCATTGGTCTCGACCGTGGCGAGACGAGTGCCCTTACAGACGCAATGATAGCGAGTGGAGGCCGGCTCGATCTTGGTCACCTTGAGATTCCACGCGTCGACAAGCACTCGACGGGCGGGGTAGGCGACAAGGTTTCGATTATTCTCGCGCCACTCATCGCGTCGCTTGGAGTTGCTGTTCCCATGATGTCCGGGAGGGGTCTTGGCCATACGGGTGGTACACTCGACAAGCTGGAATCGATTCCCGGATTCCGGACGGATCTGACACTGGCGCAAGCGGCTAAACAGGTCGAGTCCATCGGATGCGCGCTCATCGGGCAGACGAGCGAGATCGCGCCCGCTGACCGGAAGCTTTATGCCCTGCGCGACGCGACTGCCACGGTGGAGGTCATCCAGCTGATTGCCGCGAGCATCATGAGCAAGAAACTCGCGGAGGGTCTGACTGGCCTTGTGCTCGATGTAAAACAGGGATCCGGCGCATTCATGCCTGACACGAGTCGTGCAACCGCATTGGCGCAAGCGATGATCGAGCTCGGCACAGATCGCGGTTGCCCGGTGGTCGCTTTGCTCACTGCGATGGATCGCCCACTCGGTTACGCATGTGGCAATGCGCTCGAGATCGTGGAGTCGATCGATGCCTTGAAGGGCCATGGGCCCGAAGATCTCATGGAGGTCACATTCGCGTTAGGCGCGGAGATGCTCATGCTCTCCAAGGCAGCGCGCGATCATGCGCACGCCTGGGAGATGATGCAGGAAGCGATAAGCTCCGGCAGCGCGCTTGCGAAATTCGTGGAGATAATCGAAGCGCAGGGTGGCGATTCGCGAATTGTCGATGATCCTTCACTTCTGAGCGCAGCGGCAGAGACAGCCGAATTTCGTGCGGGAAGAGACGGCTTCATTACCGAGGTCGTCCCGCGCACCGTTGGATATGGCGTCATATCCCTGGGCGGCGGCCGCACAACGATGGAAGATGTCATCGATCCTGGCGTTGGGTTCGTGATCAACGCAAAACCCGGTGCCGCAGTGAAACGTGGGGATGTCATCGCAACGATTCATGCTCGCGACGAGCTGGGGGTGAGGCAGGCGCGCGCCGTCCTCGCTGAAGCCATAACGATTGCAGACGATCGCGCGGTCGTCCCCCCACTGATCACTACCAGAATTTCGAGGGAGGGCGCGACTCAGTGGCGTCGTCCGGGCAGATAGTGGCCGTGGGAAAACGCGTGATAATCAACGTCGCGCCGACTGGAATGGTGCCGACAACGGCGGACAATCCAGCGGTCCCCGTTACCGCCGAGTCTATCGCTGCGGATTGCGAGCGTTGTCGTGCGGCTGGTGGGGCAATCTTCCATCTGCATGCTCGTGACACCGATGAGTCTGCTACTTATCGAAGCGACGTATACCGCGAGATCATCCGCGCGGTCAGGGCGAAGAGCGCGGACATCATCGTGTGCGTCTCCACCAGCGGCCGAACCCACAAGGAGTTCGCGCAGCGCTCCGAGGTCCTGGACCTCGACGGAGACGAAAAGCCGGAGATGGCTTCGCTGACGCTAGGCTCGATGAACTTTCCCAGGCAGGCGTCGATCAATGATCCAGCGATGATCAGGTCGCTGGCCGACCGGATGCGTGAGCGCGGAATCGTTCCCGAGCTCGAGGTCTTCGATTTGGGAATGCTCGATTACGCGAAGTATCTCATCGAGCGTGGAGTGCTGCGCGAGCCCTTTTACTTCAACCTCCTGCTTGGATCGCTGGGGACAGTGAGCGCAACGCCGCTGAATCTCGCGTTACTCGTGGCTGCACTTCCATCGGATGCGACGTGGGCAGCGGCGGGAATCGGGCGGTTTCAGTTTTCCATGAATGCGCTGGCTGTAACGATGGGAGGGAACGTAAGAATCGGTCTCGAGGATAATCTCTTCGAGGATGCGGCCAGGACGCGGCCCGCGACGAACCCGGGCCTGGTTGAGCGAATCGCGCGTCTTGCGCGTGCGGCTGAGCGGGAGCCGGCTACTCCGTCCGAGGCGCGAGAGATCATCGGCTTGCCTGCGCGACATTTGTAGCTGTCATTGCCGGTATTTCCTAGATTGATGGAATGCCTGACTCAGCTGACTCGAGAAAGTTCAACGAAGAGGAAGTAGCTCTCATCATCAAGAGAGCGGCTGAGCTCCAGCAAACTGAGCAGGCGGAAACAGACACCGGCCAGAGACTCACGCTTCAGGACGTTGAGCAGATCGCGAAGGAAGCTGGTATCGATCCGCTCCTGATCCGCAGGGCCGCGCAGGGAATTGACCACCATATAGAGAGCATCAGGCCATCACCATGGCTTGGAGCGCCCACGCGGATCGTCCTCGAGCGCGTTGTCGATGGTGAGATCGGACCCGAACATTACGAATCTCTGGTCAACGAGATGCGTCGCACTTTTAGTGATAACGGGATTCCCAGCGTTCTCGGCCGAACCTTGGCATGGACACCTGCGCCTGCTGGCGGACGGCGGCAGAGCCGCACCCGGAATGTTGACATCAGTGTGATCTCCCGCGGCGGCGTCACCACGATCCGCGTGGAGGAGGAGCTCCGGAATATCGCCACTACGATATTTGCCGCCCTGATGATGGGAGGCGGTTTCGGGACGTCGGGCATCACGCTCGGAGCTGTGATGGCGACGCTTGGCTCGGCAGCTATCGCAGGGGGCGTATGGGTCATTGTGGCCGGCGGTTTCTACGGGTTGTCGCGCATGATCTTCGGCAGGATTGCAAATAAGCGAGAGGCGCAGCTCAGGGAGTTGATATCACGCCTTGCCGATCAGGTCCGCGACGGTGTTGCTGAGAATTCCCGTTCTTCCCTTGAATCAGGTTACGCCGGTAATGCAGCAAGATTGGCTGCGCCGGGAGCAACCCCATCAACTGACGGTTGATGTTGTTTCCACCAGGCGGCAGCCTCCACCTGAGTCCACTCGCCGAGCCGCGTCGCAGCGAGTGACTGCGAAAGCGCCTCTGCAGTCTGGGGACGGTCGTCAGGGTTTTTTTCAAGGCACTTGAGCACGAGCTGCTCGAGGCTCGCGGGAATATCGATGCCTCCGCGAAGCGAGGGAGGAACAGGATTGTTCCGCATGTGTTTGGCGATCATCTGGAACGTGGTTTCAGCGTCGAATACGAGCTTCCCGGTCAACAGGAAATACGCCACACATCCAAGAGCGTAGATGTCAGCGCGGGAATCGACGCCCTCGCCGAGGGCCATCTCGGGGGCCATGTACGAAGGAGTCCCCGGCGTACGTCCCACGGCTGTCGCGAGCGAGATGTGCGTGTCTTCCTTCGCAACTGATTTCACCAAACCGAAGTCGAGCACCTTTACGAAGTCGTGCTTCACCCCGACCTTGCCGAGGTGGATGTTCGCGGGCTTGATGTCCCGGTGCACGAGTCCCTGCGAATGTGCCTCCTCGAGCGACTCACAAGCCTGCCGGAGGATATGAACCGCGCGTCGCGCGCTGATTGGTCCATGCTCGCGGACGAGCGACTCGAGATCCATGCCCTCGAGCAATTCCATCACGAAGTAGAGAGTCTGGTCTTCGGTGACGCCGAAATCGAACAGCTCGACTGTATGCGGTGAGCGCAGGTTGGCCGCCGCTTCCGCTTCGCGATGGAATCGCTTGATCGCAACATCTGCGGCTTCGGGATCCTGTCCGCCGAGCATCTCGGACCGGATCAGCTTGATTGCCGCCGGTCGCGCAAGCATGCGATGTCTTGCCTTGTACACCTCACCCATTCCGCCACGCTTGATCAGGTCGCCCAGCTGATAGCTCCCCATCTCCCGCGCCTTGCTCACTTGCCGCCCGAGACTCGTGACAACGCGCGATATCACGACGGCGACGACGGCGATCATGAAGTCCGGATAGTGCATGAGCATGCCAGTCCCGAATGCATCCATCGCCGACATGTTGTGGCCATGTGTGATCATCATTGCGAGTGGACTCATCGCTGCTGCGATTAGCGCCGCGACGAGCATCATGCGAGGCTCGTTGGGCGCGATTGCCGCGAACATCAGCACCACCACACCAACCCATGTGATTACGGGGCCCTCAAGGCTTGAAGTCGACACTCCCCAGTGCAGCACGACGCCAACCGCAAAACACGTCACCACCATGTACACGAGCGCGAGCTTGAGAAAGAACTGCGGGCTGCGACGTGACCTGCGGATGAATAAAAAAAGCGCCAGCGACGACGCTGCTGCTGCGACGCAAATAGCGTCAGGAGTACGGAAACCTGGCCGGGGTTCGCCTGGATTAAACGACGGCCAGGTTACATGCCAGAGGATATCGGCGAGGATCCACATCGCCGCTGCGAGCAGCGCCATGATTCCAATCCGCTGGGACGCCTCGCGCAGCAGGTCCGCCGGAATCGCGCGATCCCTTGTCCGGGATAGCGCTCCGCTGGCTGGTGTGGTCGGCGGGACGGGTTGAATCAGGTCGGGCTGAGCCATCTTCATGAGCGACTCATGTATGGCCCACACTATGGCCGATCTAACGGGTTGGCAAGCGCTCGCGGAGCTTGATGCCTTCGAGGGTCCACGATGAGTCGTCACGGCGGAAGGTCGCTGTGCCCGTTCCGAACGGAGGAACCTCGGCAATTCGCACCACCGATTTCCGCTGCGCCAGCTTGTCGAGCGCGAGCAATCCATCGACACCCCGGAACCTGTAGAACCTCCAGGTAAAGACGACGGTCGCGCTGTCACCGGATTCCGATTTCCTGTATTCCGCAGGAAGGTCGGTGCCTGCCATGCCAACCGGCACCTCGTAAGTGGAATCCAGTGTTACGATGCGGCCGAAGGTTTTTCGCGCGGCACCGCGGTCGGTGAGCTTCAGCTCACACGAATCGGGGCCTGGTGATTCCTTAGACATGAAACCTGCTTCCACCAACACTTCCCACGCCTGCGAATTCTGCGTCGCGGGAAGTTTATCGCACGGCGCGGCAATAGTCCGTGGAACGATTACAGCGAGTGCCTTGTCGAACGGCGCGGTCTCGAAGATCGCGGCGGAAATCACGTCGTCGCTCAGAGGGGGAGAGCATGCGAGAGTGTTCGCTGCGATCAGCAGCAACAGGGGAACACTGAGAGGTCGCAGTGAGCGTTGTAAACATGAGGGCAAGTCGGCTCCCTAATCCTGGCTTTGGAATGCGCGCCACCTTCTGGTGTCGCGTTGTATCGTTTGAAGCCTAAATGTCGAGGTTGCTCACGAACTTCGCGTTCTGCTCGATGAACAATCTGCGCGGCTCGACTTCATCTCCCATCAGCGTCTGGAAAGTCTGGTCGGCCAGCACCGCATCCTCGAGAGTTACCTTCAGAATCGTGCGCGTCTCGGGATCCATCGTGGTCGACCAGAGCTGACCGGGATTCATTTCGCCGAGTCCCTTGTAGCGCTGGATGTTGACCGAACCCTTTCCTTCGCCGTTGCCGAGTCGCGAGACATAGTCGTCGCGCTCCTTCTCATCGTACGCGTAGTACTCCTCCTTCCCCTTCGCCACGCGATAGAGCGGCGGCTGCGCGATGTAGATGTAGCCCGCCTCGATCAGCTCCGGCATCTGTCGGTAGAAGAACGTCAGGAGCAGCGTCCTGATGTGAGCTCCGTCGACATCGGCGTCGGTCATCAGGATGACTTTGTGGTAGCGCACGTTCTCTACCGTGAACTCCTCCTTGATGCCTGCGCCGATCGCAGTGACGATCGTCCTTATCTCCTCGTTGCCGAGAATCTTGTCGATGCGCGCGCGCTCGACGTTGAGGATTTTTCCGCGGAGTGGGAGAATGGCCTGAAATGCGCGATTGCGCCCCTGCTTCGCCGAACCTCCGGCGGAGTCTCCCTCGACCAGATAGATCTCGCAAAGTGACGGGTCGCTCAACGAGCAGTCGGCGAGCTTGCCGGGCAGGTTGCCGATGTCCAGCGCTGACTTCTTGCGAGTGAGGTCGCGCGCCTTGCGAGCGGCTTCGCGTGCACGCGCTGCGGAAACTGCTTTCTCGATGATGATGTTCGCTACGCGCGGATGTTCCTCGAGGTAGGCGCCAAGCATTTCATTGACCACGGTCTTGACTGCGCCCTCGACCTCGGAGTTGCCGAGCTTCGTCTTGGTCTGACCCTCGAACTGTGGCTCTCTCACCTTGACGGAGAGGACTGCGGTCAGCCCTTCGCGGACGTCGTCGCCGGAAAGGGTCGTGTCGCCGCCCTTTTTCGTCGCGTTCTTCGAGCCGTACGCGTTGATCGTACGGGTCAGCGCCGACTTGAAACCGGTGAGGTGAGTCCCACCCTCATGCGTATTGATGTTGTTGACGAAGGAGAACACGTTCTCGTTGTAGCCGTCGTTGTACTGGAATGCGACCTCGATCTCGACATCGTCGCGTGTCGTCTCGATGTACACGACCTCGTTGTGCAGCGGCTTGCGCGCGGAATTGAGGAACTGAACCATTTCCCTCAGTCCGCCCTTCGCAAGGAAGGTCTCTGTTTTCTCCTGGCCCTCGCGCTCATCCTGGATGTGAATCTCGATTCCCTTGTTCAGGAATGAGAGCTCGCGAAGGCGGTTGGCGATTGTGTCGTAGTCGTAACGAAGCTCGGTAAAAATCTCGGGGTCAGGCTTGAACCAGACCTTCGTACCGCTCTCGCGACCACACTTGCCGAGCACGCTCAGCTGCGTGCGCGTGTAGCCGCGCACAAAGTCCATGAAGTGCTCCTTTCCGTCGCGCTTCACCCAGACCTTCAGCTGCTCCGACAGCGCATTAACGACCGACACACCGACGCCGTGGAGTCCGCCCGAGACCTTGTATGTGTTCTTGTCGAACTTCCCGCCGGCGTGAAGAACCGTCATCGCCAACTCGACTCCGGGAATCTTTTCAGTGGGATGGATATCCACCGGAATTCCGCGACCGTCGTCAGTGACAGTGATCGAGTCGTCCTTGTGAATGGTCACATGGATCTGCTTCGCATGGCCCGCCAGCGCCTCATCGATCGAGTTATCGACTACCTCATAAACGAGGTGATGCAGACCACGCGATGATGTCGATCCGATGTACATGCCAGGCCGCTTGCGTACAGCTTCGAGGCCTTTGAGCACCTGAATATGCCCAGCGTCGTAACGAGAGTCGGGAGCCGTTGCGGTCTTCGCCATGTGTTGCTGGAATTGATCGAAAAGGTGGGACCGAACGGAGACCGAAAACAATCTGTTCGGCAGATTGAATAATCTAATGCCAAAACGGGATTTACGCAATTCTTTATGCGACCGCTAAGCGCTTGCCTCCTAACGACTTAACGGCGCAGCTGGAACCTGATTTTTCGGATTGGAGAACGGCCCTCAACAGAGTTCAGCGCGCGGAGCAGCTGCGGCTCCATCAGCGACAGCTCGGACATCCATCCATGCGTCGAAACCGCAACAAAAAGTGTCCCGTCCGGAGTGATCGAGAGCGCCTTTGTGACGCCGGCAATCTGCGCCCCGACTGCTTCCGGCCACTGCTCGACGGCCGAGGCCTGCTTCACGCGGCGCGAAAGTCCGCTCTTGGCGAGAAACCCACCCAACGCCTCGGCCAGTGTCACCGGCTTTCGCTTCTTCTCGTTCACGCGGCCCGCTCCACCACGCCCGCATGGATGCTTCTGCGCTCGAGACCGATGAGCTCCGGCGGAATATCGCTCGCCCGGGGAACCATCAGGACCGTCTGGCCCAGGCCCGCGCTTTCCAGCAGGCCAAGAATCCGGCCAGATCTCCGGACGTCGAGTTCAGCGAAAGGGTCATCGAGGAGAAGCACCGGTGACTGCTGTCTGGCCTCGCGCAATGTTGCGCCCTCGAGCATTCGGAGCGCGATCGCAGCGGTGCGTTGCTGTCCGGCAGAGCCGAACACCCTCAGGTCTTTTCCATCGAGAGTGAATGCGAGATCGTCGCGATGCGGGCCCGAATGCGTGACGCCGCGCCGCATGTCGTGCTTTCGTTGTCGCAAAAATGCCGCCTCCAGTGCGGCGCGGACATCGGGCTCGCGGGCAATGACGCTCTGGTACACCATGCGTGGTTCGCCTGCTTCGCCGATTGCGGCCGACAAGCGGGAGAATTCGGGCGCGCGGGCGTTCACCCAGGCAGAGCGCCCACTGATCAGCACAGATCCGTGCTCCGCGAGCGCCGGCTCCCACACAGCTATCGCCGAATCATCGCCACTTCGCGCCCCCTCTCTAAGTGCCGCGTTTCGCCGTGCAAGTGCGGCGCGGTAAGTCTGGAGTGACGCAAGGTACCGACGCGAGGAAAGCGCCAGGACCAGATCGATGTACCGTCGCCGCTCGGCAGGTCCGCCACCGATCAACTGTATGTCGCGTGGCGAAAACATTACCGATGGGAGCGAGCCAAATGCGTCGCTCAGTCGCGACGCGGGTGCGCCATCCAGAACGACTTTTTTTTTCCTGGCGGCGGTTTCGAACCCGACTCCCATTTCCCGCGAACCACTGGTGTCCGCTGTTGCCGAGATATGGAATGCCTTTGCGCCGAATCGAACGAGGTCCTGGTCGCGGGCACCGCGTACGCTTCTGAGGACCTGCAAATAGTAGATACCCTCGAGAAGATTTGTCTTGCCCTGCCCATTCTCGCCGATGATCGCGAGCCCGGATTCCGGCAGCTCGAGATCGAGCCGTGCGAAGTTGCGGAAGTCGCGGGCCGAAAAGCGCTTCAGCCAGACGCGCTCGCCGCTCACGTCCCCCTGAACTCGGGAGTGCGCTTCTCCAGGAATGCCTGCATGCCTTCGGTCATGTCGCTGGTGGATGCCAGCAGGCCGAAATGGTTTGCCTCGAGTACGAGGCCTTCCTCGAGCGACATCTCGAGACCACGGTCGACTGCTTCGATACATAGCGAAACCGCAAGCGGGCCATTGGCGAGTATTGCCTGCATCATCTCGACCGCCGTCTTCATGAGCTCTTCAGGCGAAACCACCTTGTTGACGAGGCCGATGCGATACGCCTCAGCTGCGTCGATCATCTCCGCGGTCGTCAGCAGCTGTATCGCGCGTCCTTTCCCGATGAGGCGCGCCAGGCGCTGGGTGCCGCCGTAGCCCGGGCAGGTTCCAAGCTTTACCTCGGGCTGGCCGAATTTAGCCTTGTCAGAGGCGATCCTTATGTGACATGCAAGCGCCAGCTCGCATCCGCCGCCAAGGGCGAAGCCGTTGACCGCGGCGATGACGGGCTTCGGTGACGTCTCGAAACGGCGAAAAATGTTCTGGCCATTCTGTGCCCGTGCCTTGGCAATCGTTGGCGTCTGGCTCGCGAGCTCGGAGATGTCGGCTCCCGCAACGAACGCGCGGCCTGCTCCGGTCACTATGATTCCGGCAACGTCCTCCCGCGAGCGTGCTTCGTCGATAGCCTGGCCGAGCTCGGCGATTGTGGCGTCGTTGAGTGCGTTAAGCTTGTCAGGACGATTGACAGTCAGGGTCGCGATGCGACTCTCGACGTCGAAGGTCAGAAACTGGTAGGTCATCGGCGAACGAGTTGAGGTGATGCTCGAGACGCTGTAATGTACGCGGCCGTATCATCCTTCGCCGCATTGGAGATTCATGGCAGAAAAGTGGTTTCGTCGAACGGGATCGAAGGAGAAAGGCTTCAGGTATCTCAAGCCGGACGGCAAGCCCGTTCGCGACAAGGCAGTTCGCGAGAGGATCGAGCTGTTGCGCATTCCGCCCGCCTGGAAGGACGTCCACATTGCGGTGAACACCCGCGCGCCAATCCAGGTCTGGGGTTTGGACGCGCGCGGCAGAAAGCAGTACAGGTATCATGGGCGTGCAGTCGAGAAGGGGCAGCTCAGGAAATATTATCGTGTCCGCCAGATGGCGAAGGAGCTTCCCAGGCTCAGGAGACGATTCCTGGCGGATCTCGCGCGAACCGAGGAATCACGCGATCGGGTCTGCGCGGGAATTGTCCTTCTCATTTCGCACGCGTGGTTCAGGGTTGGCAGTGAGAGGTACGAGAAGGAGAACAACTCATTCGGCATCACCACACTGAGAAAATCCCATGTCGTCGACGATGATCCTATGCTGCTCTTCGAGTACACCGGCAAGCGCGGAATCAAGCATCGGCAGCGGGTGACAGACCGTCGGCTTGTGGAGTTTGTGCTCGATCTCATGACCAAACCCGGCAGGAGACTCTTCAGATACCGGGAAGGTCGCCGGTGGGTCGACGCGAATTCCCGGGATGTGAACGACTACATCGAAAGAATCGCGGGATTCCCTTATACTGCAAAAGATTTCAGGACGTGGGGCGGATCGCTGCGAGCGGCAACTGTGCTGTCGGATCTGGGATCGGCCCGTACAAGAACTGCACGTAACAAGAACGTTCTAACGACTGTGCGTGTGGTAGCGGCAGAACTCGGCAATACACCCGCGATTTGTAGAAAATCATATGTGCACCCGATGATTCTCACGCGCTATCTGCGGAGCGGCGCGACGATCACGGTTCCCCGGAGCAAGGGAAGCAGGATATCGGAGTCGAAGCACACGCCGGAAGAAACAGCGCTCATCGAGTTTCTCGACGAGCATTTCCCGGATCGCCGCAGCGAGCGGCGGATGGAGCGAACCTGAATTGAAGCACGTTCTCGCAATAGATGTAGGCACCACCAGCACACGCTGCCTGGTGATTTCCGCATCCGGGGAAATTGTCGGGCGGGGTGCGCGCGAGATAACCCAATATTTTCCGCGACCCGGCTGGGTCGAGCACGATGCGGCGGAAATTTTTTCCCGAACTGTGGACACCGCGAGCGAGGCGATCGCTGCAAGCGGCATCGTTCCGGACTCGATAGGAATTACCAACCAGCGCGAAACGATAGTTGTATGGAGCAGGGTCACCGGTGAGCCGCTCGCGCGCGCAATTGTGTGGCAGGACAGGCGGACGGCTGAGCGCTGTCGCGAGCTCGCGCGAGAAGCACCGTGGATCACTGAAAGAACAGGGCTGCCCATTGATCCGTATTTCTCTGCCACCAAGCTCGAGGTTCTCCTCAACGAGCCCGATGTCGCTCGTTCTGTCGAGCGTGGCGAGGCGCTCGCTGGGACTATCGACAGCTGGATCATCTGGAAGCTCACGAACGGCAAAGTGCATGCGACCGATCCGACGAACGCGTCGCGAACGCTGCTCTTCGACATCGATGCACGGGCGTGGAGCGATGAGCTTTGCTCGATCTTCAACGTTCCGCGTTCGATCCTGCCTGAGGTCCGCGCGTCGAGCGGCGACTTCGGCATGGCAGCGAGCAGCATGCTTGGCAGCGACATACCGATATGCGGTGTGGCGGGCGATCAGCAGGCCGCATTATTCGGACAGGGCTGCTTCAGCGCCGGCGAAGGCAAGAATACTTATGGTACAGGCGCGTTTCTCCTTCTCAATACCGGAGAACGGCGCCCGGCACCTGGCGAAGGTATTCTTGCGACCGTCGCGTGTGATGCATCAGGTGGATACGCGTACGCGCTCGAGGGGTCGATCTTCATCGCCGGTGCCGCGATTCAGTGGATGCGGGACGGGCTGGGCCTGATCGAGGTCGCGGCCGAGTCCGAGAATCTCGCGCGCAGCATCGATTCCAATGATGGCGTCTATTTCATTCCTGCACTGACGGGTCTGGGCGCACCGCACTGGGAGCCTGAGGCGAGAGGGATGATCACTGGGCTTACCAGGGGAAGCGGGCGAGCTCACCTGGTCAGAGCCGCACTCGAGTCGATGGCTTACGGCACGAGGGAAGTGCTGATCGCAATGCGGGAGCGAAGCGGCATCGCATTCGAAAGACTGAGAGTGGACGGCGGAGCAAGCGTCAACAACTGGCTGATGCAGTTTCAGTCTGACGTCATCGGCGTTCCCGTCGAGCGACCCGAGATTGTCGAAACGACAGCGCTTGGCGCGGCGGGGCTCGCAGGTATTACATCGGGTGTATGGCGAAACAGTGAAGAGTTCCGTTCTGTTCCGCGGTACACGACCTTCTCGCCTTCGATATCCGAGGCGGAGCGATCGAAACTGGTCGGCGGCTGGGATCGCGCAATCGGCGCTGCGCTTCATTGGGCAACACACGGAGAAAAGTCTTGAAGGCAATCCTGAAGGTGCCGACCTGGCTTGGTGCCGCCGGTCTCGCTGCATGCACGAGCGCAGCGGGCACGAGTCCACGCGTGCCACTTCCCCCGGCGCCGACAGCGATCGTGGAAGACAGCGCGACGCTATCGACACCAACCGGTTCGATTGCCGGCACCCTTCAACTTCCCGCGCGGCAATTTCCGGTGCCTGTCGTGCTGATCATATCGGGCTCAGGCCCCACAGATCGCAACGGAAACTCGCCTGCTTTTCCGGCACCGAATAACTCTCTCGACATGCTCGCCGAAGGTCTTGCAGCGAACGGAATCGCCTCGCTTCGTTACGATAAACGCGGCATCGGTGCGAGTCGCGCAGCGGGCAGCGGCGGCGAGGCGAGCCTCCGCTTCACCCACTTCATCTCGGACGCAAGCGGATGGATCCAGCAGCTGCTGGCCGATCCGCGCTTCTCGACGGTTACCGTAGCCGGTCACAGCGAGGGCTCGCTGATCGGCATGGTTGCGGCTCGTGAGTCGAATGCCGACGGCTACGTCTCGATTGCCGGATCAGGACGAGCGGCCGCAGTGATTATCGCCGAACAGCTGTCAGCGCAGCTTCCGCCGCCGATGCTCGAGCAGGTGGTCGCGATGATGGCGAAGGTCGAACGTGGAGAGAAGGTCGACTCGGTGCCTCCAATGCTGGCGGGCCTTCTCAGGCCGAGCGTGCAACCTTACCTGACGTCGTGGTTCGCGTTCGATCCGGCGAAAGAGATTGCCAGGCTGACAATTCCCGCACTTGTGGTTCATGGCACTACTGACGTGCAGGTGAAGGTTACCGACGCGAACCTGCTCGCGGCGGCGAAGCCCGGAGCCAGGCTCGTCATAGTAGAAGGAATGAACCATGTGCTTAAAGCCGCGAGCGGACCGATTGCTGCCCAGCTTCCGTCGTATTCCGATCCCACCCTTCCTGTGGTGCCCCAATTGATCGCTGAGATCGCGACATACGTCATCGCATTGCCGAAGCGGTGAGTCAGGCGTCATGGTTGCCCACCGCGGTGGGCAGGTATGTGGTTATTTTCGGCTTCCTCGCTTCGCTCGGAGCGATGCCCGTCATGGCCCAGGGATCATCGCCGCGAGTCAGGGACTCGCTCGTCGGCATCGACAAGCTCAAGCACTTCCTGATGGCAGGGTTCGTCGAAGGTGTTGCATTCGCGGGTTTTCAGGCCGTTGGCGCAGACCGCAATGCGTCTCTCGCGGGCGCAGGCGTTTCCGTGGTAATAGTTTCGATTGGTCGCGAGCGTCACGATCGCCGGGCCACCGGGCTCTTCAGCTTCGGTGACCTGGTCTGGGATGCACTGGGTGCGGGCGCGGCGATGCTCGTGCTTGCGCGCGTTCGTTAGGCGCTCAAGCATCGCTGCAACGTGATCGCAATCGGCGAGCTGTCACTCTGGGTCGGCCTGATTATGGCGACCTGGGCTGCCGCCGTCTCGTTCGCCGGAGCTTCGCTCGGTCGCCGTGATCTCGCAGTGAGTGGCGAGCGCGCCGTCTACATGACGCTGCTGTTGGTCTCGCTCGCGGGTGCGGGAGTGTGGGTTGCGCTCTTCACCCACGATTTCTCGATCACGCACGTCGCATCGTTCTCGAGCCGGAACCTCCCGAGCCTTTTTCTCGTTTCGGCGTTGTGGGCAGGGCGCGCAGGCGGACTGCTTTTTTGCGCAGTTTGCCTCGGTATCGTTTCGGCTATGGTGGTGTGGACCTCGCGGGGCAGCGCATACCTTCCTCGCGTTACCGCGATGTTCGGCCTTGCACTCCTGCTCGTGCTCATCGCTCTCTGCTTTGCGGCGAATCCGTTCGCGCGCCTCGACTGGATTCCGCAGGAGGGGCAGGGAATGCCGCCACAACTTCAGAATGTGTGGGCCTCGCTGTATGCGCCGTTGCTTTACGCCGGCGCCACCAGCCTTGCGGCACCGATCGTTTTATGGATTGGCGCGAAGCTGTCGAAGCAGATCGATGGCGACATGGTCGCACTGATTCGACGATGGGCGCTGGTACCGTGGAGCCTCACGACATGTGCCGTCATTGTCGGAATCAGGCAGGCCTACACCGTCGTCGACCTGCACGCTTCATGGTTATCGCATCCGCTTCGAAGCGGTTCACTCGTGCCGTGGCTGCTCCTCATCGGGCTTCTGGTAATGGTAATGCGCGTCGACTCGCACAGCGAAGAAATTGCGATGCGTGCAACGCGCCCGCGTTCGATGAAAGTGGGTGCATATGTGACGACCCTCGGAATTCTCCTGACTATTGCAGGGTTTGGCGGGCGCGAGCTGCGTGAACTGGCTGGGCTCACGCTGACGCCAGGCTCGAGCGCTCAACTTCTCGATCCTTTCGGTGAGCGCTGGAGCCTCGTAAATCTTGGTGTCTCGCGATACGACGTATTGAATCGCCAGGTCACAGCGATTGCGCTCGACGTGTCGATCGACGGCACATCAGCGGGTGTGGTGACAAGCGAGATGCGACAGCACATCGACAGCAGGGGAACGCCCGTGCATCGGCCCTCGACCGTTGCGGGCGTCCGGGGCACATGGCCCCTCGACCTGGTCGTATCTCTGGATGACGTCGATCCGGGCGAGGCAGCGCGTCTTCGCGTGGCGTTCAACCCGCTCGTTCGACTTGTCTGGATTGGCGGTATGGTGGTCATGATAGGTGGCTGCCTGATCATCTATCCCCCATCGAGGACGCAGGCATGATCTCCATCGCCATCGGAACCCTGATTGCCCTTGCTGCAGTGATGTTCGTAGTCAGGCCGCTCGTTCCGGCGAGCAATCCTGACAAAGGCCCCAAAGCCGACGAGGGCAGCGCAGACTCTCCATAGTCGCCGTAACTTCAGGCCCATGCGATTTCACTTGGGCGTCAAGCCCGGCCGCGGTGACCGCCCCCGCTTCCCGGCCCGTGTCGTAACTCTTTACATCCTGGCAGTATTCGCCTCGGCATCTCTCGCGGCCCAGACCGCACCAACCGCGACTCAGGGATCGCGACCCGCCGAGCGGTATGGCATTCTGATAAGAGGCGGTCGCGTGGTTGACGGAACCGGCAACGCGTGGGTGCGCGCGGACGTAGGAATTCGCGACGGCCGGATTGCTGCCGTCGGTGACTTGCGAGGCGCCACTGCCGACACCGTCCTGAACGCAGAAGGGCTCTACGTTGCGCCTGGATTCATAGATACCCACTCACACGCGGGTGGAGCGCTTGCCGGACGTGAGCTGAGCGGGGCGCAAGCACTGCTTGCCCAGGGGATTACCACCGTATTCGTGAACCCTGATGGCGGCGGAAGCACTGACCTCGAGGCGCAACGCAAGCAGCTCCTTGCGAACGGACTTGGAGTGAATGTCGCGCTGATGGTGCCGCATGGCTCCGTACGCCAGGCGGTCCTTGGGATGGCCGACCGCGCGCCAAACGCGGCGGAGCTTCGCCGGATGGAGGAGCTTGTCGAGCGAGGAATGGCAGCCGGCGCATTCGCGCTGTCGAGCGGCCCGTTCTACGCACCCGGCAGCTATTCGAAGACAGACGAGCTGGTGGCGCTGGGCCGCGTCGCGGCCCGTTATGGCGCACCGTACCAGAGTCATATCCGCGACGAAAGTGATTACGGAATCGGGTTGCTTGCTGCAGTCGAAGAAGTGATCACCGTCGCCCGCGAAGCGGGCACTCGCGGTGTAGTCACGCACATCAAGGCTCTTGGCCCCAACGTATGGGGTTTCTCGGCCGCAATCGTCGAGCGCGTGAATCGTGCGCGATCGGCAGGCGTCGAGGTTTTCGCTGACCAGTATCCTTATGACGCATCCCAGACATCGCTGTCGGCAGCGCTTGTTCCGCGATGGGCGCAGGCCGACGGCGGGGACTCGCTGCGGGCACGCATAGCGAATCCCGCAATACGCGGCCGGATCGTCGCCGAGATGCGGGCGAATCTCGCACGACGCGGCGGCGCGGATCGAATCCAGATTGCGGACCACTCGGCGGACACGTTGGTGGAGGGGCGCACGCTGGCACAGATCGCGGCCGCGCGCGGTGAGGATGCGGTGGAGACCGCGTTGTACATGGTTGGTCGCGGCGGCGCCGGGATTGTGTCGTTCAACATGCACGACGAAGACATCGAGCGGCTCATGCAGCAGTCGTGGACGATGACAGCTTCTGACGGAGCGTTGTCACGCGCCGGACAGGGTGTGCCTCATCCTCGCGGCAGTGGCGCATTCTCGCGCAAGCTCCGCAAATACGTGGTCGAGGATCACGTTATTGACCTGCCCGCGGCCGTGCGCTCGATGACCACACTTCCAGCGACAGTGTATCGCGTACCTGATCGCGGCTGGCTCACGCCGGGGGCGCATGCTGATGTCGTCGTGTTCGATCTCAGTCTCGTTCGCGACCGGGCGACTTTCGAGGAGCCGCATCAGCTCGCTGAGGGAATGGTACACGTGCTGGTGAATGGAAAGTTCGCGATTCGCGACGGCGCGTTCACCGATGTTTTCGCGGGACAAGTCCTCCACCGCTCACGATGAGACCCCACCTCATGATTTCACGTATCGAAAAGCTTCCCGCCTTTGTCACGCTGTTCCTCATCGCGACAGGGGCGGGCGCACAGTCGCCTCCGGGCCTCGCGCAAAAGGTGGAAGTGATACGAACGGCTTACGGTGTTCCGCACATCAGGGCGGAGAACCTGGAGGCTGCATCGTACGCGCTCGCGTATGTGCAGCTCGAGGACTATGGTCCGGTGGTTGCGCACGGACTTGCGCGCGCGCGCGGAGAAATGGGCAGATGGTTTGGCCGGGACAGCATGGAGTCAGACTTTCTCGCTCAGCGTGAACACAAGATCGCGGTTGAGCGATACGTGATGCTCGATGCCGATACTCGGTCCGTGTACGAAGGATTTGCGGCGGGCGTCAATCGCTACATCGAGCTGCATCCGGAAGAGTTCGCATCCGGGTTCGCGCCGCGGTTCACTGGATATGACGTCGCTGCACGCGATGTTAGCCTCGCGACCGCTGGTCAGGCGCGCCAGTTCCTGAACCGGCTGTCGCCGCCACAGCGAGACAATACCCCAGGTCAGGGGCAGAACAGTCCTGGCACCGACCAGATCGAGGAAGGCTCGAATGCATGGGCTTTCGGGCCAAGCAGAACGAAGTCGGGCAAGGCTATCCTGATGCGCAACCCGCACCTTGCGTGGACCGCCGGCTATTACGAAGCGCACGTGACGGTTCCGGGAATCCTGGACTTTTATGGCGACTTCCGCATTGGCGGCCCGTTCGGAGTCGTCGCGGGATTCAATCGGCACCTCGGCTGGGCAACGACGAATAACGCGCCTGACCTGAACGAGATATACGCGCTCGACGCAGACCCGGCGCGAGTCGACCATTACCGCTTCGATGGCGCGTCGGTGCCACTCGACCGCGAGCTCGTCACGGTGACTTTCAGAAACGGGGGATCACTGTCGACTGAGACGCGCGAATTCTGGCGGACTCATCTCGGGCCGGTGCTGCACCGCGACAGCGGCAAGGTTTACGTCCTGCGCGCAGCCGGCGATGGTGATCATCGTGCAGGTGAGCAGTTCCTGCGGATGATGCGCGCGCAGTCACTCGCGCAATGGCAGGATGCGATGAAGATGCGGGCGCGGATGAACTCGAGCTTCACATACGCGGATCGCGCGGGGAACATACTCTACGTGTGGAATGCGGCGATCCCGTCGCTGCCGCATGCGAGCGGAGGCGACACATCTGCTGTCCCGGCACACCGCACCGGTGATGTCTGGACTCGTTACATCCCTTACGACTCGCTGCCGCAGCTGCTCAACCCGCGAGGTGGTTACGTAAGAAACGAAAACGACGCCCCGTACCATACTAACATGCGGCAGGTGCTCGACCGCGCAAAATATCCGGCGAACATGCCGGAGCCCTCGCTCCGGCTGCGCAGCCAGCTCAGCCTGGACTTGATCGACAACAATCGGAAACTCGGCCTGGAAGATGTTGTCGCGCTCAAGAACTCGTATCGCATGCTGCTCGCGGACCGGGTGAAGGGCGATCTCGTCTCCGCCGTTCGAGGGTCCAGCGCTGATACGATGGTGATGAAAGCGTTAGCGATGCTTGAACGCTGGGACAACACGGCAGGCCACACCAGTCGTGGAGGAGTACTGTTCGATACCTGGTGGCGTCGATACACCGATGGCGCGACAGGCGCGGACTCGATGTTCGCCGAGCGGTGGAGCGCGTCTGCGCCAGTAACGACGCCGCGAGGACTCAAAAATCCAGCGCGCGCGGCTGAATCGTTTGCGTGGGCTGTCGGAGAAACCGTCCGCCGGCATGGCAGCTACGACGTACCGTGGGGAGAGGTGCATCGCGTGCGGCATGGATCAGTCGACGAGCCAGTCGGTGGTTGCAATGGAGCGCTTGGATGTTTTCGCGTGCTCAATTTCAGAACTGATCCTGATGGTCGCCGCGCGGTGAACGGCGGTGATGGGTGGGTGCTGGCGGTCGAGTTCAGCGATGTACCGAAGGCGTACTCGGTCCTCGCTTACGGACAGAGTCCGAAGAAGGAATCACCATATCACTCCGACCAGGCTGCGATGTTCGCTCGCGGAGAGATGAAGCGCGTGGCGTTTACGGCTGGCGACATCGACGCTCAGGCGGTGAAACGTTACCGGCCTGGACTTTCCCGATAGCGCAGACAGAAAAAGAAACGGCCACCGGCAATCGAATCGCCGGTGGCCGCTCGAACATTAAAGCCCGGAATCAGGCGTCGCGATTGAGGCAGGCGTTACTGCTCGAGACGTTGGGATTGTTCGCTTCAGCAAACGGCACGGGGAAGTTCACGTCGGTCCCGTAAGTTCCCCCCTTGTGCCATGCGCCCGTGGGGAAGACGCTGTTTGCCGTGCGACCATACTGCCGGATAAGGCGGCGCAGATCTCCAACGCGATACCCTCGGCCAAATAACCAGAACCCCCGCTCGTCGAATACCTGGTCGACTCTCGCGGCGGCCGTGCCTGCGTCGGCGAGAGGCGCAAGTCCAACAACCGTAGCGCGAAGCGTGTTCAGTGTCCCGAGCGCCTGGGCTGCGTTGCCACCGCGCAGCTGAGATTCGGCTTCGATCAGCCGGGCTTCCCGGCCCATGAGAATGGGCACTGAGCTCTCCCGCGTCGGCCACATCCGCTGGACGAAGAATGGCTGCGTCAAGTCGTCACGAATTGCCTGGGTTACGCCAATCGCCCTGCATGCGACATCGTTACCGAGGCAGACTGGCAGGCGCGGGTCATTGGCGGTTGCGAAATTGAGCCCGTTAATTCCTTCGTTCGTGCTGACGCTGTAACGCCGAGCATTGTTGTTATAGGTCCAGAACGCGTTGACCTGCGACGTCGAGTGAAGCACCACGTACTGATAAGCCGTCGGAACTCCGGCGACAGCCGCTGCAGCCTCAGCAGGCCGGTTGAGGTTGAGGAGGATCCGTCCGCGGGTGAGTCGTAGCGCGTTCTGGACGCGAACGTCGTTAGCGGTTGTTCCGGTTACGAGTGCAAGCCCGTCGGTCGCGTGCCCAAGAGCGCGCTCGAACGCGGCGGCAATTGTAATTGGGCTGCCGTATTCCTCCCGACCGCCTATAACTGTGCTGAACACCAGGCCATTACAGTAATGCTCGGCCATCAGGTTGATCACGTAAGCCTGGACAAAATGCATCTCAGCGACCTGCCACGCAGGGGCGGTCGGGTTGTACTCCGCGTAAAGGTCAATCGCCTGTTCTGCGGCGAGTCGGGTGCGGTGCAGGACACGGTTCGCGTTGGTCAGGAAAAGATTCTCCGTGGTTACCACTCGCTGATCGATCTCTTGGCGCGCGATGAAGGAGTCACCGTTGTTGTATTCATCCGAAAAAAGGCCGCCGAGAAGAAACAGGCTCTCAGTTCCCCCGATGAGCCCGGTGGTTGTGCCGCTGGTGGCGGAGTTGAGGCGCGCGAGGGCGCCGATACGCACGGCATTGGCGCCGGCAGCTGACTGCACGTTGCTGGGGTTGATCTCGTCCTGCGCCTCAACCTCGATAATCTGCTCCGTCGAGCATCCCGCGAAAGCGAGCGATGCGAGCATGGCAAGGCTAAGGCTGCGCCGCAGCCGCGCCCGCGCACTGGTGGTATCTATCATGGAATATCTCATCCTAGAAGCCGAGGTTTAGACGGAAGGAGAAGTACGTGGGCGGGGCGAATGCCTGGAAAGACGACGGGGCGTTGACCGTTGTGCCGAACGCTTCCGGATCGACCCCGGTGTATTTGGTCCAGAAGACGCCAAGGTTCCGCGCGGCGAGAGTTGCGGTCGCATTCCGGCCGTTGAGGAACCGCCCAACCCAGGAGTCGGGCACTGTCAGGCTGACCGCCACCTCGCGCAACCGCCAGAAGTCGCCCTTCTCGAAGAATCCTGCGACCGAGCGGCTGGGGTGCTCACGAACCATGACGGTTCGCGCCTGCTCGAACAGTGATGCCTCAGGATTGATCAGCCCCGAGCAGTTGAAGCGGCTGGCGCACCTGATACGCTCCGTGTTGTTGTACACGAGGTGACCGCCCTTGTGATCGAACATGGCGGAAACCCTGACGCGGCGCTGCCAGAACTCGAAACCGTTGACGATCGTGACCTCGCGCCGTGGTGCCGAGTATCCGTGAAACTCAGCCGTGTCGCCGACGACGATCTCAGGTACGGTGATGATTCCGTCGTTGTTAGCGTCCTCGTAGCTGATCAGACGGCGCGACCACCACCCGTTCAGCGGATAGCCTTCCTTCTGGTGAAGCGTCGGGGTTGTAATGGGAGGAACTCCACCGAGACTGATAAGCTCGTTGTCGTTCGCCGACCCGGTGAAAGTCACGTCCCATCCGAGGGATGCGCGGTTCAGGACCTGCGCCCTGACAAGTGCTTCCCAGCCCTTGTTGCGCACCTCACCGAGATTCTCGAGGCGCGAAATGGCGCCGGTGCCGAGAGACGGGGGCAGAATGCGGTTGATCAAGGCATCCTTCGATGACTTGTTGTACCGGGTGACCTCGAGGGCCAGTCTGTTGTCCCAGAGGCTTCCGTCAACTCCGAGCTCCAGTTCCGTTGACCGCTCCGGCTTCAGGTCGGCGTTGCCAAGAGCATTGAAGACGAGGCCGGAGACCTCGCCGCTCTCGCCGAGCGTTCTAGCCGGTGAGTAGAAGGGCACTGCGTCGAGGGTGCCCGGCTGCACGCCCGATGCGCCGTAGGCGCTCCGGAGCCGCAACTGGCTGAGCCATCCGGTTGCGGGAAAGAAGCCTTCGTCAGAGATCACCCACGAAACCGAAAGCCTCGGGTAGAAAACCGCCTTGAAGTCGGCTCCGAACGCGCTGTTGCGGTCCGACCGCAGCGCTGCATTCAGGAACAGGCGGTCGTTGAACGCGACGCGCTGTTCAACGTATGCCCCAATAGTGCGCGACTCGCTGTTCGATTCGTCCGCGTGCAGTTCGGCGCCGGCCTGGACCCTGATAGCTCCGGGGCTGAGCTGGCTGCCCTGGGCGCCGTTGCGCGAGAAGATGTTGCGGCCGAACTGCAGGCCCATCCCGGTCTGCGACTCGATGTTTTGCGACAGCTGGCGGGTTGCCGTCCCGCCCGCTGTCAAGGTGTAGATGAAGAAGTTGGTTCTGTTGTCGATCTTGAATCCGAGCCGGTCGTTGGTGGTCGCACACTGCTCGAACATGCACAGCTGCGTATCCTGGCGGCCGATGTAGTCGAGACCGAAGGTGCCGTTGAATGCAAGCCAGCTCTGCGGGCGCCAGTTTGAGTTGACGGCGCCGATGAACCGGTTGATTCCCTGCTCGGTCACTGCCTGATAAGTCTTTCGTGGCGTAAATTCGCGCCATCCGTAAAGCGTGTCACCCGCCGCATTCGTGTTGAACTTGAACCCGGGCCCTCCGTATGTGTTCGCCGCGGTGCCGGCCGTGCCCGAGTCGTCACTATGCGGAAGCCTGAGGTCCTGCTTCGTGTACCCTACATTGATGCCGATGTCGACGTTGCTGGGTAGCGTGAGGTTGAGGTTCGCGCGCGTCGTCGCTCTCCGGAGGTGGCTGGGGTTCATCTGCTCGTCAGTGAGCGAAAGTCCGCGGGTCGCGAGCCAGCTCTTGTCGAACTCAGGGACTTTGTGCACTCCGGTCTCATCCTCGAACTCTCCGTGGAGGAAGTACCGGACCATCTCCGACCCACCCTTGAGCTGCAGGCCGTGCTGCTGGCGGTAGCCTGTGCCGTACGGCGTTGACTCCTTGTCCTCATGCAGGTTGTAGCTGGTGAGACTGTCCTGCGAGCATGCGCGTGACGCGACCTGGCTGAGGAAACACTGAACCGTGTTCGACCTGGTCGAATTCGTCGTCCCGGTCGTTCCGGTGCGCCAGCCGCGATATGCATCAGGATATTCGTTGCGATCGGTGATGGCGGTCTGCTCGGTGTAGTAGGTCCACTGGGGCTTGCCGGCCAAGCCGCGCTTCGTCGTGATGTGGATTACGCCGTTTGCGCCAGCTGTCCCGTAGAGCGTGGCAGCGGACGGCCCCCTGATTATTTCTATCGATTCAATCTCTTCCGGATTGAGGTCATTGATTCGTGCTGGTGTCGTGCCCCCGACTCCGACCGACATCGAACCCGAGGTGCCTTCGACGCGGATACCGTCCACCACGTAGAGGGGGTTGTTGTCGAGGGACAGCGAGCTCTGGCCGCGGATGCGCACGCGCGTGCCTGCGCCGGTCTGCGTGCCCGGGGTGACCATCACGCCGGCGGCGCGGGCGGTGAGCATATCGGCCATGTTCGACACCGCGCTCGTCTTCACGACCTCGGCTGCGTCGATGTTGGTAAACGCGTTGCCGACCTCGATCCGCTGCTGCTCACCGGTCGCCGTGATCACCACGCCCGAGAGTGCGACGGCGACCGGGCGCAACTGAAAGTCGAGCGTCGACGACTGCCCGGCGCCCACCGAAACCTGCTGCCGCTCCTCTCCGTAGCCGATGCTGCTGACGCGGACGCTGGCGCCACCCGGGACTAGTCCGCGCAGGGTGTAGACACCGTCGGCGTTGGTCTGCGTGGCAAGGTTCGCCCCGGTGACGCTTACCCTGGCAGAAGCGATCGGCCGGCCGGTGGTTGCATCAGTGACGCGCCCGGTGACCGATGCCTGCTGCGCCTCGGCGGTTTGAACGGCAACGAGTTGCACGCCAAATACGAAGAAGCCCGAAACTGCCATGCGGGCCAGATATCGGGCGTGGAGCGAAAAGAACGTGGCTCGTTTCATGGGTTCCCCAGATAGTGGGTTGGAGGTCGCCGGAGCGCGGACGCGGGAGCCCGGCACTGCTGTAGGACGGGAGCAATTTTACGGCAGGCGATGAACTGCGGCAAGCAACTTTTTCGGCGCGGTTCCCAGTCGCCTAGCGGGAATGCTCACGAATGACGCCGCTCCTAAACGTCCAGTTGCTCCAAGCGTCGCAACGCCAATCGAATGGGAGCGAGTGTCGCGAACAGGCAGACCAGGAACGATACGCCAAAACCCCAGTACATCTCACCCGGGTTGCGCGGCGACCCGAAGGAAACCGACGCCAGGTAGGTGAACACCGGACGGGCCTCGAGCGTTATGACGACGCCTATCATGGCGATCGACGCCATCATGAAAAGGAGCCCGCCGAACGAGGTGGGTATCTGCGCTGCGTTCTCCGTATCGAACCGCGGGAACAGCGTGCCAAACCCGATGGCGAGCCCTGCAATTCCGAACGTCATCATGGCGATCGTCAGCACTGACACGACCATGATGAACGAGCTGACCTTCATTAAGAGCCCCGTTACCAGCACCAGGCCGACAGCGAACACGAGCAACGGGATGGTACCAACCCAGAATTTCGACCAGAGCAGGTCGCGCATCGACAACGGGCTGGATCTCAGCAGCCACATCGTTCTTCCCTCGAGACTGACACCGGGGAAGATGAAACGCGCAGCAATCGACGCCAGCACAAAGCCCGACAACACGAGGTTCAGGAACGGAATCAGGTTCGCGACGAAAAACGTCACTCCCTCACCGCTGATCGGGAGGAACTTGATGTTGAACACGTAAACGACAACGAGCACCGCAAGAAGGATAAGCTGCGACCATTGAGTCGTGTCGCGAAAGAAAAGCCGCACCTCCTTCATCACCAGCTCACGCCGAACCATTCCAAGGGGAGCCAGCATGGCATGGAACGCGTTCGACATCACGCTTTTGCGAACCCAGCGCTCGCCACTTTCCTGCGCCTTGGTAAACGCTTTCGCGTAGAGCATGCGATGCAGCACCGCTCCGATGACGATGAACGCCGCCGCGGTAGACCACAACAGGTACAACGGAAACGCGTCAGGCTCATCCCGCAGCCACGACATCAATGCGGTCTGCACCCACTCGCTTGGAAGCCACGGCGAGGTCGGCCCCTTGAGGACCGAGATGAACTCGATCAGCGACCGGAATCCCTCAGGACGAGCAAGCTGCTCGGGACGCATCAGGCGAAACAGAAGCACGACGCCGCCGGCCGCGAGCACCGCAATCACACTGAGGATGTCCTTGGTCCGCCGCGCAGGAAGGAGATTGACGAGCAGCAGCGTAATCGCAGCTCCAACAACTGTTGGAAGTACGAGAAACGGTATGAACACGCTGAAGACGACGAGCGCGAACATCGGTCCGCCATCGTAAACGATCCCGTACGCCGCGAACATCGGAACTGCCATCAGCAGCACCATCCAGCTAGAGTGCATGCACGTCTCGATCAGCTTTGCAACGTAGAGACGAAGCCAGTCGACAGGTCCGGCGACGAGCAGGTCGAGATCCCGCGCAAGAAAAAACGTGGACAGCGCGCTGATCACGTTCGAGAGCAGCAGCATCCCGAAAAAGCTGACGAGGATCAGGCCAAGCAGCTTGCCGGCAAGCAGGGGCCCGATCTCGGGAATTCCACGGAAATAGACCAGCAGGCGATACAGCACTGCGAATATCAATGCCCAGAACGCCACCCCGACTATTCCGAGAACCGCACCGCGACCGAGCGAGCCGGTGTTCGTTTTGACAGCACGCGCACGCATGCTGTGCCACTTCGGTGAGAGCAGATGTACGAAGGACGGCCCTGCCAGCTCAGGCATCGAGGACGTCCACGAATTCGCGCGCGGCGTTTTCTCCGGTCAGCTTGAGGAATATCTGCTCGAGCCCGTCAGCCCCCGATGCAGAGTCAGCCCGCAGCTCGTCCATTGTACCGAGTGCGCGAATTTTGCCACCCTGGATGATTCCGATGCGGTCACACATCGCCTCGGCGACCTCGAGTGTGTGCGTGGACATCATGATCGTATGCCCGCGCCGCGTGTATTCGCTGAACAGATCCTTGAGGATGCGCGAAGCCTTAGGGTCGAGGCCGACCATCGGCTCGTCGACGACGATGACGTCGGGCTTATGGATGAACGCACTCGAGATGATCAACTTCTGCCGCATGCCGTGACTGTAGCTCTCGACGAGCTCGTCCCGCCATTCATCCAGGTCGAACAGTGTAAGCAGCTCGCGACCGCGATGCTCGATGTCCTTTCCCTGCAGGCTGTAGATCCCGGCGACGAATCGGAGAAATTCGGAGCCGGTCAGCTTCTCATAAATGAAGGGACGATCGGGGATATACCCGAGCATAGCCTTCGCGATCATCGGTTTCTCGTTCACGTCTATGCCGGCGATGCGAACTGTTCCGCTGCTGGGCCGGAGAATTCCGGCGATCATTCGGAGCGTCGTCGTCTTGCCGGCGCCGTTGGGGCCGAGAAATCCAAACAGCTCGCCCTTCGGTACGACAAGGTCGAGCGAGTCCACGGCGGTGAATGTGCCGTAGCGTTTCGTGAGAGAGGTTAGTTCGATCATCCTGTACGAAGACGAACAAACCGTACCTTCGGTAAAGACTTTGCGGTGTCGACTTACGTCAGGGCGGCGGGCGGCCCGGCGTCGGCGCACCTGTCGGGAGACGATCGAGTCGCCAGTTTTCGAACGCGATCTCGAAAGCCGTTCTAACCAGAGTAATACCGCCGGGCTCCGAGGCAGCAATCAACCTGCCGTACGCGTCCACCCAGGCAGTAACCGGCGCGTCGTGCGAGGTAATGCGCCATCCGCGCATTGAATCCTGACGTGCCTTGACCCAACGGCCCGTCGTGGTGTCGAGATGCGCGCTGTCAGCGACGAGGAACAGCGAGTCGGACTCGACACGAAGAGTTACTTCTTTCACGGTTCGAGTCACTGGATCGAACATCGTAACCCTGGTGGAATCTCCAACCTTCGGATTCCGCCCAAGCATCAAGGGAAGCGGCGCAACGGTCGGGATGAAAACCGGCGACGTCACGGCTGAGACGAGAGTAATCGGCTTCTCGCCGGCGTTTTCAGTCGTCACCGCCAGCGTCTTGTCTTCACCTTCCTGCATCACGCCGCGAAGAAAAAACGGCGCGAGGTCGCCGGTCGCCCGTATCACGAAGTCGCGCAGCCTCAGCCCACGCGTGAACCTCGCCTCCGAGCGGGCCTCCATCCGCAGCACGTCGTCGCCGACGGGTATTTCACCCCTGACAAAATCGGTGGAGACGATCCGCGTGTTCGTCGTGTCGACGCTCGATGACGCGGCTCCGACTTGCCTGCCATCCTGCTGAAGGATGTAGTAATAGGTCGCCGGAGACACGCGCATTCCCGCCTCGATCAGCGCCTGCTCGGGGGTACGATTGGTCGTCCTCTGATACATGAGCCCAAGCCCGACGACCCAGATGGCGATGATCGCGATCGCGATCGTGCGGCGAGTCACGCTATTGTCAGGCTCGTTTCGCTGTTGATCCAGCCGAGGTAGCGCTCGAGTCCGCCCGTAACCGGTATGGCGAGCAGCTCCGGCACCTTGTAAGGGTGCAGCTCCTCAAACGCGCGGCGAAGCCCCTCGATGCATCCCGAGCGCGTCTTCAGCAACAGCATCGCCTCCTTCTCGTCCGCCACCTTTCCTTCCCAGCGATAGAGCGATCGCGCCCCCGCCTGGACGGTTCCGCACGCGATGAGCCTGCGGTCCAGCAGCTCTCTAATGAGTGCTACTGCCTCCTCTTCGTTTGCGATCGTGGTCAGTACGACTACTGCGTCCGTATGCGACAAACCTGTTCCTTTTTAAGGCAAGACGAAGATAACAGCGGTGCTTGCCATGCACTAACACGACCTGGCTCCGGCTGAGGCAACCAGCAACCCGGGAGCCAAAATTCAGATAGTTGCAGCTAATTGATTGCGGAGTGAGGACGTGCGGATCCAGGACCAACAGCAATCGACGATCGACGACTTAGTGCGGATCGAGGATAGTACGGATGCGCGGTGCCGCGGTACAGGCCCGAGGCTTACCCATCATCCCGCTCTGTTCCGACCGCTCATCCTCGGTCCGCACTAAGTCGTCGATCGTCGATTGTAGTGAGTCCTGGATTCGCAAAGTCCTCACTTCGCAATCCTTCCGGGACAGCGGCGAATCGGTCATGCGAGCAACTCCCCGATCGCCGACCACACTTGGACACGACCACACCTGGAACTTGTCTCTCCCAGTGAAACCGGTCACCTTTCAAAGCTATGCCAGAAGAAGCGCTCATAGTCCGCGGAGCGCGTGAGCACAATCTCCGCAACATCGATGTAGTCATCCCTCGCGACCGCCTTACGGTCATCACCGGGCTGTCGGGCTCTGGCAAATCTTCGCTTGCCTTTGACACCATCTACGCCGAAGGACAACGCCGGTACGTCGAGTCGCTGTCCGCCTACGCCCGACAGTTCCTCGGACTCATGGAGAAGCCGGACGTTGACTCAATCGAGGGACTCTCGCCTGCGATCTCCATCGAGCAGAAGACTGCGGGACACAATCCGCGATCGACTGTGGGTACAGTAACGGAGATATACGACTACCTGCGCCTTCTCTATGCCCGCGCAGGCACACCCCACTGCCCAAATTGCGGGCGACCAGTCGAGCGACAAAGCGCAGGCCAGATCGCAGGCTCCATCCTGACGTGGCCCGAAGACACGAAGATCGAAATCCTTGCACCACTCGTGCGCGGTCGCAAAGGTGAATTCAAGGAGTTGTTCGAGACGGCCCGCAAGCAGGGCTTTGTTCGCGCTTATGTTGACGGCGATCTCGTCGAGATTGCAAACCCGCCGAAGCTGAATCGCAAGCTCAATCACAGTATCTCAGTCGTCGTCGACAGGCTCGTCGTCCGTGCCGAAGACCGCGCACGCCTCGCCGATTCAGTCGAGACCGCGCTCAAGCTGTCGGACGGATTGATCGAGGTTACGAGACAGGATGACAAGACGACACACCTGTTCTCCGAGAAATACGGGTGCCCGGTCTGCGGAATCTCGCTGCCGGAGCTCGAGCCACGTCACTTCTCTTTCAATTCACCGTTTGGTGCCTGTCCCGATTGCGGCGGACTTGGCGTCAGGCGTGAAGTCAGCGAGCAGCTCATACTCGGCGACGCCAGCATATCGATTCTCGAAGGCGTGATACTCCCTTGGGGCGAACCCGACGGCTACCTGAGGAAAGTGATTCTCCCCGGACTCGCGAAACAATTCGCGTTCTCCCTCAATGCGCCCTGGGGCGAACTCTCCCAGCACGCGCGCGACGTCATGCTTTACGGTATGACCGGATCGCGAAGGGGACCTGCGAAATACACCGAGGTTGCGAGCAAGTGGGAAGGCGTCATCGCAAATGTTCAGCGACGCTACAATGAGACCGAATCTGATTCGGTGCGCATGCAGCTCGACGGCTACATGCACGCACGGTCCTGCACCACATGCGCCGGACGCCGCCTCAAGGCCGAGTCGCTCGCAGTCACGATCGCCGACAAGAATGTCGGTGAGGTCGTCGAACTGCCGATCATGGGCGCGCTTCGGTTCTTCGAATCAGTTGCGATCAGGGAGAACGGCAATCCTGGCCTCGACGCTGACATCGCCGGACCGATTCTCAAGGAGATCCGCGAGCGCCTTCGCTTCCTCAACGACGTCGGCCTCGATTATCTGACGCTCGGCCGTGCGGCAGAATCGCTCTCCGGCGGTGAGGCGCAGCGTATTCGGCTAGCGACACAGATCGGGTCACGACTTGTCGGCGTGCTCTACATCCTCGACGAGCCGTCGATCGGTCTGCACCAGCGCGATAACGCACGCCTTCTCGCGACGCTTCGTCAGCTACGGGACCTCGGCAACACTGTCATTGTCGTCGAGCATGATGAAGAGACAATGCTCGAGGCGGATCACCTCATCGATCTCGGGCCGGGCGCAGGAAAACACGGCGGGCTCGTGATCGCCGAGGGTACGGTGCAGCAGGTGCTCGATAACCCGGCGTCGATTACCGGGAAGTATCTGCGCGGCGAGCTCGAAGTACCGATACCCGCCGAGCGAAGGCCATTCGACCCGAAGCGTGTCATACGCATCGAGGGTGCGCGCGAGCACAACCTCACGAACGTCGATGTTGACATTCCACTGGGGTTGTTCGTTGCAGTGACCGGCGTGTCGGGATCCGGCAAGTCGACACTGATCGAAGACATTCTTCACAATGCGCTTGCCCGCCATTTTTACCGGGCCCGCGTCGTGCCCGGTGCGCACGATCGCATCACAGGTCTCGAGCACATCGACAAGGTCATCGATATCGACCAGAGTCCGATCGGACGAACGCCGCGCTCAAATCCCGCTACATATACGGGACTCTTTACGCCAATCCGCGAGCTGTTCGCGGAAATGCCGGAAGCAAAGATCCGAGGTTATGGTCCTGGACGCTTCTCTTTCAACGTCAAGGGCGGGCGCTGTGAAGCATGCGAGGGTGACGGGCTCGTAAAGATCGAGATGCATTTTCTTCCCGATGTCTACGTTCCCTGTGATGTCTGCAAGGGAAAGCGGTACAACCGCGAGACAATGGAAGTCCGCTTCAGGGGATTGTCGATCGCCGATGTGCTGGATCTGACCGTCGAGGACGCGCTCGCATTCTTCGAGAACCAGCCCCGCATCTACCATAAGCTTCACACCCTGAATGACGTAGGGCTCGGCTACATCCATCTTGGCCAGAGCGCCACCACGCTCTCAGGCGGTGAGGCCCAGCGCGTCAAGCTCGCGACCGAGCTGTCTAAGCGCGACACCGGGCGAACCTTCTACATTCTCGACGAGCCCACCACGGGTCTGCATTTTGAGGATGTCAGGATGCTGCTCGAGGTGCTGCACAGGCTTGTCGAGCGGGGTAACTCGGTGCTCGTTATCGAGCACAACCTCGACGTGATCAAGACAGCGGACTGGATAATTGACCTTGGACCCGAGGGCGGTCACCGGGGCGGCACCATTGTCGCAAGTGGAAGCCCCGAGCAGGTTGCAACGGTGCAGGAATCGTATACAGGGCAGTTCCTCCGCCCGCTGCTGGCAAAGAGGCTCCGCCGCAAGGCGAGCTGAACACGAGGGATTCTATACTATGGTATCGCTCCTGGACATTATCGGGCCGGTTATGGTCGGTCCGTCGTCAAGTCACACGGCGGGAGCGTGCCGCCTCGGGCTTCTTGGCAGGGGTCTGGTCAGCGGAACTCCGCAATCTGCACTTCTCGAACTTCACGGGTCATTTGCCCGCACCGGGGAAGGGCATGGGACGGACAAGGCGCTCGTTGCCGGCCTGCTCGGATTCCGCCCGGACGATGAACGCATTCGGACTGCCCTTCAGATCGCCGAGCAGGAGGGTCTCGACTACCGGTTCGAGAAGACAACTCTGTCCGAGTCGTCGCATCCGAACACCGTGCGCATGACGCTCGAGCGAAATGAGATCAAGGCGACGCTGACCGGGTCGTCACTCGGTGCAGGCCGCGTGATGGTGACGGAGATCGACGGCTACCCGGTGGATGTAAGCGGAAGCTTTCACACGATCACGCTCGTTGCAGAAGACAAGAAGGGATCGATCGCGCGGATCACGGGGATTCTGGCAGAGCACGACATCAACATTGCTACCCTCAAGCTCACCCGTAAGCAGAAGGGCGGTGATGCGTTCATGGTCATCGAATGCGATGAGCCACCCGGCGAGGCTGTTCGTGATGAGATCAGGGCGCTCGACTGGGTGAGGTGGGCGCGTCGCCTCGATCGAGTGAGCGGCGGCTGATGTACAAATCACTAGGCGAAGCAATCAGGGATGCCGAATCCACCGGTGTGTCACTCGGGACGCTCGCGCTCGAACGCGAGAGCCAGGATCAGGGCCGCCCCGTTGCGGACATTCGGGCTGCGCTCGCGCGCGCGCTCGTCGTGATGCGCGAGGCGATTGGCCACGGACTGACTGGCGACCTGCGGTCGTCGTCCGGTCTTGTTGGAGGCGATGCAGCGAAGCTGAAAAACCATGCGGCCGGGCCGCTGGCAGACACGCCATTTCGCGACATCCTTTCCCGCGCGCTGGCTGTGCAGGAAGTAAATGCCGCGATGGGCGTGATAGTCGCCGCGCCGACGGCCGGTGGCGCTGGCACTCTTCCCGCCGTTCTCACAGGATTGGCTGTCGCGAAGGGCATTCCTGAAGAGAAGCTCATCGATGCGCTTGCTGTCGCCGGCCTCATCGGAGCGGTGATTGCCGAGCGGGCTTCGCTTTCCGGGGCGGAGGGTGGGTGTCAGGCAGAGACCGGGGCAGGGGCCGCGATGGCGGCAGGCGCATCGACGGAGATGCTGGGCGGGACGCCGAGCCAGGTGGGACATGCGGTCGCTCTGACGATGCAAGGGATGCTCGGGCTGGTTTGTGACCCTCTTGGCGGCCTCGTCGAGCTCCCTTGTGTATTCCGGAACGCAACGGGGTCAGCGATTGCGCTTGCAGGGATCGAGATGGCGCTGGCCGGGATCACTTTCGCGATTCCTGCGGACGAGGTGATCGATGTGATGGGTGAGATTGGCCGGGAAATGGATGTCAGGTACCGGGAGACAGCTGGTGGTGGGCTGGCGGCGACTCCCACGGGCCGTAGGCTGGCAAAAGAGCGTCTGGTGCAGATCCGCCGAGTTTAGCAGTCATCCGTCGCGAGATCTCCTGAGGAAATCGCGTTGAAACGCGAAGAACGCGAAGGAACGCGAAGAAACGCGGAGTTGACCTGAAGGTCCATCCCGTCGGGATGTCGGGAATACGGGACCGGCCATTTTCCTTCCGTGGGTTTGGACAGTAACACGCATCAGCGTCCCTGCCGTGAGAGCGAGCCAGCGTTGTCGCTTTTCTTCGCGTATCTTCGCGCGCCTCAGCGTTCTTCGCGTTTTCGAAGTGGTTTCGAAGTGGTTTCGAATCCGGCGGTCAGGATCGCCGTATTACTGGTAGTAAGTCAGGGAATAGGGTATTTTGCCATCGCCGCTTCATATATGAGGCCTTGAGAGAAAAATGAGCATATTCGACCGCATAGCGCGTCTATTCAGATCCAACGTAAATGACCTGATCTCCTCGGCAGAACAGCCTGAGAAGATGCTGAACCAGATCATCATCGACATGCGCTCGCAGCTTGTTAAGGCGAAGCAGCAGGTCGCTGCTGCAATAG
>JAYUWU010000129.1:0-4151 GCA_043753365.1 Gemmatimonadaceae bacterium
CCTCAAGCGAGAACCGCGCCCGCGCATCGGCAGCGCCAAGCTCGCTCATCGCTTTCCACTTCTCGCGATCCTCGAGTATCGAGATTGCCGCATCAGCCATCGCGGCTACGTCGCCAACTTCGCACAGTACTCCCGTCTCGCCGTTTCGCACGACTTCCGGCATGCCGCCAGCGTTCGTCCCGATTACCGGCACGCCAGAGGCAAGTGCCTCGAGAGCGCTCAGGCCGAACGACTCGCTTGTCGACGGAAGCAGGAACACGTCAGCGGAAGCAAGCAATGGCGCAACGTTGTCGATTTTTCCGAGGAAATTCACGCGGTCCTCGACTCCGAGGCGCCGTGCTTCATCTTCGGCTTCAGGGCGATCAGGCCCATCGCCGATCATCACGAGACGCGCCGGTATCTTCGCGTTGGCGGCGGCGAAAATCCCTATTACATCGCGCACCCGCTTCACAGCTCGGAAGTTCGAGATGTGCATGAAGACCGGCCCGGAATTGGCGAACTGCTGGCGGACGGCCGGATACATCTCCCTGTTGTAGACCGCAGGGTCGACGAAGTTGTGAATTACCTTGACGTCGCACGCGGTGCAGCCGAATGCGGAGTACGTCTCGCGGCGCAGGTATTCAGACACTGCTGTCAGCCGATCCGATTTTTCAATTGAAAACTTCGTTATCTGGTTGAATGAAGGATCCTGCCCGACGATTGTGATGTCCGTGCCGTGAAGTGTGGTTATGACTTTCACGTCCTGCTTCTGCTGCCGGAGCATCTCCCGCGCGATCCATGCGCTCGTTGCGTGCGGGATCGCATAGTGGCAATGCAACAAGTCCAGCCCATGGGATTGCACGACCTCGTGCATTCTGACCGCCAGCGCGAGATCGTAAGGAGGATATTCGAAAAGCGGGTAACGCCCAACGTCGACTTCGTGAAAGAATACGTTCGGCAGGAACGCCGGAAGTCTGAACGGCTGACGGTAGGTGATGAAGTGGATCTCGTGTCCGCGAGCAGCCAGGGCGATGCCGAGCTCGGTGGCCACGGCGCCAGATCCACCGTAAGTCGGATAACAGGTGATGCCGATCTTCAAGAGGTCTCCTTCCACCACCGTTGGATTACCGCCTGGGAATCCGGATCATCCGGATCCACGCGTGTAACCGGTGCATCGCCCAGCTGATGCCTGTACCAGGTGCGCTGCCGCTTTGCATACTGCCGGGTTTCAATAATGATCCGCTCCCGCGCCTCTGACAAATCCAGCCCTCCGCGGGCAACGGAGCGCATGACCCTGTAGCCGCTCGAATTCCATGCGGGCGCGTCTTCTGGGATACGGGTGTCGAGCGAGCGCACTTCGTCAAGCCAGCCCTGCGCGATCATCGAATCGACCCGGCGCTCTATCCGCACCGCCAGTCCCGCTCCTGGGTCGACGAGAAGATAGGCGGGAGTAAGCGCGGACTTCGCCGAATCGCGCGCGTGAAGAGCGCTGATTCGGTGACCGGACAGGAGACCGATCTCTATCGCACGAACGAGTTGATATCGGCCAAGGTGGGCGCGCTCCGGGTCAAGCTCGCTGCACCACCGTCGCAGCTCCAGAAGCGGTAGCGGATTGAGGAAATGCTCGAGCGCAGTGCGCCGGCTCTCGTCGAGATAGGGCGCGACGAACAGCGGGTCGAAGAGCGAGCGGATATAGAAGCCGGTTCCGCCCGCAACAATCGATATCGTCCCTCGCTCCCGAAGCGCGAACACAGCCTCCATTGCCATGGTTGCCCATCGCGATGCGGAGAAACGCTCAGATGGGTCGGCGACGTCGATGCCGACATGCTCGATTGCCTTGCGCTCACTCCAATCGGGTTTCGCGGTTCCGATGTCGAACTGGCGATAAATCTGGCGGGAGTCGGCGCTGATGATTGCCGCGCCGTATTCCATTGCGAGACTCGCGGTGATCGCGGATTTGCCCGCGGCCGTCGGGCCGCAGATTACGCGCGTTCTACTTTCTGCCAAACCGTCGATCCAGCTCGTCCCACGTCAGCTGAACGATCGTCGAGCGGCCATGTACATCGTGTGCGGGAAGCTTGGTATCGCGCAGCGACGCGAACAACGATCGCATTTCCGCGGTTGTCAGCGATTCACCCGCCTTGATGGCGCCCTTGCACGCGACTGTCGCGGCGAGATGTTCGTGGCGGGTGGCGGTGCCCGCGATTCGGTCGCCAGTAAGCGCATCAAGAGTATCCCTCAGGCACTGTTCAGCATCGAAGCGGCGATGCGGCATCGGCACCGTATTGACTATGAGCGTGCTGCCGCCAAACCCTTCGACCTCGAAACCGATCCTTTCGAGGTACTCGCGATTTGCCTCGAACGCATCCCCTTCCGCGGGGCCAAGATGGAGGGTCAGGGGAAGCAGCAGCCGCTGTGCGGGGGCAGCGCCCGTTTCCAGAGAGTGCATGAACTCCTCGTACAGCACACGCTCGTGTGCCGAATGCTGATCGATCAGGACGAGTCCGTCCGAATGCTCGAACGCTATGTAGGTCCGCCGGAACTGGAACAGTTCGGGAATTTCAGCTGCTTCGCGAGACTCGGCCCCGGATTGTTCGGCGCTGGTCGCGGGCTGCGCGTTACCATTATCGAATAGACCTCCCGCTGGCATTGGCTGTGGCGACAGCACTGCAGCCTTATTGACCTCGACACCTCCGAATACAGCTGCCTCCGTCCGGGCCTGGAAGAAATACCTGCCACCCACTGCCACTGATGCGTCGAAGGTTCCAAGAGCGCGTCGCACCGCTTTTTCAATCGCGCGCTCAACCGGCCACTTCTCGAGAAACCGGATCTCAGCCTTCGCCGGGTGCACGTTCACATCGACCGCGTTTGCCGGGAGCGATACTGAAAGGAAGAGGGATGGTCTCAGGCCAGCGGCAATTGTCGATCTGTAGGCCGCCTCTGCCGCTCGCACGATGCCCATGTCGCGGACGGCGCGACCGTTCACCGAGATGAATACACGGCGCGTCGCGGTACCGACGTCTGCCGGGCGCTCGACCAGGCCGCTGGTGTGAACCGTGCCGCTCACGTCGTCGACGTCGAGTAGCGCGCCGCCGTATTTTCCGCCCCAGATCCCGCCGACGCGCGCGCGAAGCGACGAAACCGGTGGCAGCATCAGTACGTTCTTGCCGTCGTGCGTGAGCGTGAACCTGATGTCGGGACGTGTCAGCGCGATACTGCCAAGAGTCTCGACGATTGCACGCCACTCCGAGCGCGCACTTCTGAGGAATTTCTTGCGCGCGGGAGTGTTGAAGAAAATCTGCGAGACGCTGGCCGTCGTGCCGCGGCGCCTGGCAGACTGATAAACCGAGAGGACACTTCCTCCGGCCGCGCTCACCATCGTCCCGTCACCATCCTCAGGGCTGGTGTCGAGCTCGAATCTCGATATCGAGGCAATTGCTGGAAGCGCTTCACCCCGAAACCCAAAACTCTCGACGCCGACGAGATCGGCCGCTGTCCGGATCTTTGACGTTCCGTGCCTCAGCATCGCGAGCTCTGCATCGGCGCGATCCATCCCGTGACCGTCATCACTCACGCGAATGAGCTTGTGACCGCCGTCTTCGATCGTTACCTCGACCGCCGTCGCGCCAGCGTCCAGCGCATTCTCCACGAGCTCCTTGACGACTGACGCAGGGCGTTCGACGACCTCGCCGGCAGCGATCTGATCAGCAACGGCGCTCGCCAATACCTCGATACGCGGCAAGGCTACCAGTCCCGTCCGTTGGGCGGCGGCTGCGGCACACTCCGGCGCTGCTTTCGCCCCTGAACATCCTGCTCCTGTTGCTCGACAGCGTTGAGGAGCTGTTCGGCCCGGGATTCGTTCATGCCGGGAATCGGCCGCGGCGTCGGAGCCTGATCTGGTGATGGCTGCGGATCAGGCTGCGGTTCGGGGTTATCCTCGCCACCGCCACCCCCGCCACCGCCCGCCTCCTTCTTCCGAAGCGCGAGCTCGTAGTTCCACTTTGCGTCGACGTCATCGGGGCGGAGTGTAAGCACGCGCTTATAAACCGCAAGCGCGCTGTCGAGCGGCTGGGTTGCCGAGTCACCGCCCGCCGAGAGGCCCTCGCCGAGGTGCACAAAGCCACCGTTGAATCCTGCGCGATACTTCACTTCAGTGTCACGCGTATTCTCGG
>JAYUWU010000130.1:0-11158 GCA_043753365.1 Gemmatimonadaceae bacterium
CTGGAGGAAGTTGAGCGCAACACGCTCCGCCGAGAGCAGCCCGCGACCGTTTCCTGTAACGTAGAGAATCGGCGTGCCGGCACGCACCTTCTGGCCGTCCTTCACCGCTGCGCGGACCGCGGCACGCGGGTCTCGCTGCCTGAACGCTTCGCGGGCGAGTGGAATTCCGGCAATCACTCCAGCCTTTCGCGCCAGTATCGCGCAACGCTGACGCCTGTCTGACAGAATTGTAGCGATACTCGTGATGTCGTCGTCCGCGGCATCTTCGACAAGCGCCTCTCTGACGATCGTCTCCGTCATCAGCCGCGCATAAGGGAACCTCAGCGCGCCCGGTGCATTAAACGCCCGCTCGGCCAGCACTGCAATGTTTTTCGGTCTCGTTTGCTTCGTTGCCATTATTCCCGCCGTATTTCTTGCCGCCTGTTTTTCAGTGTGTCCTCTTTTATTCGCCAGGATCAGCCGTCGTCTCAGGCTTCATTGAAAGCGGACGCTGCCCGCCGATCGCGATCATCCGCTCGATCGCCTTCCTCGCCTTTGCTGCGATCGCAGGTGCGACCGTGATCTGATGCTGCATCAGCTCGAGTGATCGCTGGACCTTTGGAAGCGTCGTGACCTTCATGTACGCGCAGACCGCCAGGTCGCTCGCCGGGTAAAAGCGCTTTGTCGGGTTTTCGCGGCGAAGCCTGTGCAGGATTCCCACTTCCGTCGCGACAATGAAATCATCTGCGTCAGATATTTTCGGACGGTTGATCATGCCTTCCGTCGACAGGATCTGCACACCCTCCGGATCGACGGCACCGGCAGATACCGCTTCGACGGCACTCGACGCACACCCGCATTCAGGGTGGATCAGAAATTCTGCGCCCGGATGAAGCGCTCGCTGAGCGGTGATGTGTTCGGGATCGATCCCGGCATGCACGTGACACTCGCCCATCCACACATGCATGTTCTGCCTCCCCGTAACGCGTCTTACGTGTGCGCCGAGAAACATGTCGGGAAGAAAGAGAATCTCCGTGTCCAGCGGGATCGAGTTGACGATCTCGACCGCATTGCTCGACGTGCAGCAGTAGTCGCTTTCCGCTTTTACGTCCGCGGTCGTATTTACATACGAGACAACTACTGCCCCCGGATGCTCGGACTTCCACGCACGCAGCTGATCTCCGTCGATCGTCGCTGCGAGCGAGCACCCCGCGGCAAGGTCAGGCAGCAGAACCATTTTGTGAGGAGACAGCACCGCGGCCGTTTCAGCCATGAAGTGCACTCCACAGAAGACGATCACTTCCGCATCGGTGCGCGCCGCTTCACGACTCAGGCCGAGTGAATCGCCAACGAAGTCCGCGACATCCTGCACTTCCGGACGCTCATAGTTGTGCGCGATGATCACGGCGTTACGCTCCTTTGCGAGCCGCCGGATCTCCTCCTGAAGTTCAGTTACATCATCTCTCGATGCGGTTGTCGTCATCTCACCATTCTATGTGTTTGCCGCGCCATTTTTTGACTGCGTGCGGAAAATCGCTCCTGAAATGACCGCCTCTCGATTCTTTTCGGAGTAGTGCGCCATCGATTATAAGCTTGGCGGTGGAGACGAGATTCATCTCTTCGGTTGCGCCGACCGGCAGTCGCTTCTCGATGTCATCGAGCATCTCCCTTCCCTTCCGCAGCCCTTTCGCCGACCTGTCGATGCCGGCGTGATCCCACATCACGCTGCGAACATCGTCAGCTGCCACCTGCGCCGCGCCTCGATCCTCCAGGACAGGCGCGTCCCACGCCTTTTTCCTCGGCACGCCTGTGCCCTTGGGCAGCCCTAGCATGTCTCTCGCCACACGTTCGGCGAATACGAGTCCTTCGAGAAGCGAGTTCGATGCCAGACGGTTCGCACCATGGACCCCGGTGCGCGAGACCTCACCGCACGCGTACAGACGGGCGAGACTCGATCGGCCGGCCAGATCGGTGACTATGCCTCCCATCATGTAATGAGCGGCAGGAATCACTGGTATGAGATCTTTCGCGGGATCTATTCCGCGCGCCTTGCACAACGCGAAGATACCCGGGAATCGCTTGGCAAAACCTTTCCCAAGCTTTCGTGCATCGATGTATACGCCACTGCCCGCCTGCCGCTCGCGGAAAATTTCCCGGGCGACGATATCCCGCGGCGCGAGTTCTGCGAGCCGGTGCTTGCGCGTCATGAATCGTTTGCCAGAATCGTTTACGAGGATCGCGCCCTCGCCGCGCACTGCCTCGGAGATGAGTGCCAGCGGATTCTCCGGCGTCTCGAGCGCAGTCGGATGAAACTGCACGAACTCCATGTCCGCGAGCCGCGCGCCAGCGCGGTGGGCAATCGCGTAACCATCTCCGGTCGCGACCTGTGGATTGGTCGTATAGCGATACACCTGGCCACATCCGCCAGTCGCGAGCACGGTAGCGTCGGCGATTATCTCGATCGGCTTCCCTGCACGGGTAGCCTTGATTCCGTGACACACCCCATCACTCACGATGAGATCGAGAACCCGGGTCTTCTCGAGCACCTCGATCTTCCTGCTCTCCCTGACACGCTCTATCAGAGTACGCGCAACCTCGGCACCCGTCTGGTCACCGTGCGCGTGTACGATCCGCCGGCGTGAGTGAGCCGCTTCCTTGCCCAGCTTGAAGGCACCACCCGGCTCCAGGTCGAAGTCAGCACCAGCTGTATGGAGCTCACGCACCCTCGCGGGCCCTTCCTCGACCAGCACTGCGACAGCGGCGGCATCACACAGGGCGGCGCCCGCTGCAAGCGTATCCTTGCGATGAAGCTCCGGCGAATCCCCCGCGCCCAGTGCTGCCGCGATTCCACCCTGCGCATATGCGGTCGCGCTGTCGAACAGAGATCGCTTGGTGAGAATCATCACCTCACCCTCTGCCGACGCTCGCCAGGCGGTATGCAACCCGGCCACGCCGCTTCCGATCACCAGAAAGCGGGTTCGTATGCGTTCTGCCATACCTCAAATCAATCGGGCAGCAAGTTCTATAGAAAGGGGCACTGCGCCTTGCCGCGCCGCGTTCAGTGGGCGAATATCCTGCTGAATGCGGAAACTTCTCCTCGTGACACTGGCGCTGCTCGCCGTTCATACGGCGCTCCTGTTTGCGGGTGGCCGAGGGGTCACAGACACCAACCGACCGGGCGCGACTAACGTAGGTATCGTCCTCGACGTAGGTGGGCGCGGCGACAAGTCATTCAATGACGGCGCCTACGCCGGCGCTGACAGCGCCACGAAGATCCTCCAGCCGAACATCATGTTCATCGAGCCGGGCGAAGGATCAGACCGCGAAGCAGGTCTTCGCCTGCTTGCATCGGAGAACATGGATCTCGTGATCGGGGTCGGATTTATCTTCTCCGACGACATCACTGTGCTGGCGAAAGAGTATCCCGAAGTTTCGTTCGCGTGCGTCGACTACGCTCTGTCGGTTGACGAACAGGGCAACATCGTCGCGCCGCCACCGAATCTCGCAGCCCTCAAGTTTCGCGAGGAAGAAGGATCGTTTCTCGTCGGTGCACTCGCTGCGCTGGTCGGTAAGTCGAAACGTGTCGGGTTCGTCGGCGGCATGGACATTCCGCTCATTCACAAGTTCGAGGCAGGATATCGCGCAGGCGTGAAGCAGGTCTGCCCCGATTGCACCGTCGTGGCGCAGTACGCCGGAGTGACTCCAGACGCCTTCAAGAATCCGGGAAAAGGAAAGGAGCTCGCGCTCAGCCAGTATCAATCTGGCGTCAACGTCATCTTTCATGCATCAGGATCGACCGGCCAGGGAGTCTTCGAAGCTGCGCGCGTCATGAAGAAGCTGGCGATAGGAGTCGATGCAGATCAGCACGACGAAGCACCGGGTTACATCCTCACATCCATGGTGAAGGGAGTAGATGCCGCTGTCTTCAATGCAATCGAGCGCGTCCAGAACAAGACGTTCAAGGGTGGCGTCTACTCTTTCGGCTTGGCCGAGGGGGGCGTTGGTTACGTGTATGACGAGCGGAACAAAGGGTTGATTCCCGACTCCGTGCACACGCGCATCGAAGCTTTGAAGCAGGACATCATCGCCGGCAGGATCAGGGTGCCCAGCACCAGATGACAGGCTTGCCCATCGCAACAGCCAACCGTGGGCAGTATGCGATCCGGATGACGGGGATCGACAAGACGTTCGGTTCTGTTCGAGCCAACCGCGGCGCCTCGCTGGAAGTTATGCCGGGTGAAATCCACGCGCTCGTCGGTGAGAACGGGGCTGGCAAGTCGACCCTGATGAAGATCCTTGGCGGCCTTCAGAAGCCTGACGCGGGAACGATGGAAGTGAACGGCACGGACGTGACAGGCTGGAGCACGAGCGACGCAATCGCAGCCGGCATCGGTGTGGTTCACCAGCACTTCATGCTCGTCCCGACCCTGACGGTTGCGGAAAACATCATCCTCGGCATGGAGCCGGTCACTGGCGGACGGATCGACTACCCAAAGGCCATCGCCGACGTGCAGGCTCTGAGCAGGGAAACCGGTCTCGCGGTTTCCGCTGAAGTCACGGTTGCAAGCCTGTCTGTCGGCGAGGCGCAGAGGGTCGAGATTCTCAAGACTCTTTATCGCGGCGCCAGGATTCTCGTACTGGATGAGCCTACTGCCGTGCTTTCACCGCCGGAAGTTCGCGAGCTGTGGGCCGTGCTTCGGCGCCTGCGTGACGCTGGCGGGACGATAGTGCTGATTACGCACCGCCTCGACGAAGTGATCGACGTCTCGGATACGATCACCGTCATGCGCGCTGGTCAGACCGTCGATCGACTGAAGACCGCCGACACGACGCCGGCGCTGATCGCCAGGTCGATGGTTGGTCGAGACGTCGTACTCACGTCGCGCACCGAAGCCAGCGCACTCGGGATCGGTGTCGAAGGAGCAGAAGTGGCGAGTCCGGTCAACGCTTCGACGTTCCATCCATCCGACGACATGACGTCGGCCATTCGCGTTACTGACCTGGTAGTAATCGGCGCACAGGGTACTCGCGCAGTTGACGGTGTCACGTTCTCCATCCGGCCCGGTGAGATCCTCGGGATCGCCGGTGTCGAAGGTAATGGTCAGACTGAGCTGATCGAGGCGCTGTCGGGCTTGCGGCCTGTGGAATCCGGGCTCATCCGGATGAGCGGGCACGATGTCACGCACAAGAACGTATCGGAGCGTCGCGACGCCGGGTTGTCGCACATTCCTGAAGACAGGCACCGGCGCGGGCTCATTCTCGACTACTCGGTTGCCGACAATCTCGTGCTCGGAATTCAGGATACGTTCGCTAATCGAGGGATACTGAGCAGGGAACGTATCGAGGCGAACGCGAAGGAACAGATCGAGTCGTTCGACATCAGGCCACCCTCTGCACGGACTGCAGCGAGAAACCTTTCCGGCGGCAATCAACAGAAGGTCGTGATCGCCCGCGAGATGGGGAGGAAATTCAGCATTCTTCTCGCTTCGCAGCCTACACGCGGCGTCGACGTTGGGGCGATCGAGTTCATTCACTCGCGATTGCGTGAAGCTCGCGCTGACGGCAAGGCCATCCTTCTCGTATCGGCTGAGCTCAACGAAGTGCTCGCTCTCGCCGATCGCGTAGCGGTCATGTATCGCGGCAAGATGACGAAGGTCATGCCGGCGAGCGGAGTGACTGAAGAATCGCTCGGCGAGTACATGACGGGCACACGCTCGGATACCGCTGCATGAGTACGCGCCGGGAGCAGTTCGAGGAAGCAGTATTCCCGCCGATCGTCGCACTGCTGGTTGCGCTGATCTGTGGCGACCTGCTGATAATGAGTTATGGGCAGTCGCCTGCGACAGTTTATCGGATGTTGCTCGAGGGTACGTGGGGCAATGCATACGGATTTGGCCAGGTGTTGTACAAGGCGACGACGCTCACGTTCACCGGTCTCGCGGTGTCGCTTGGCATCCGCGCGGGACTCTTCAATGTTGGCGCTGAAAGTCAGCTCGCTGCTGGCGGGTTTCTGGCGGGTGTCGTCGGGCTTGCCCTCATGCCCGCGATTCCGATTCCTCTTGCGATCCTGATCTGCATCGCTGCAGCTGCATTTGGTGGCGGTGTCGTCGGTGCAATTCCGGGATACCTCAAGGTGAAGTTTGGCGCGCACGAAGTAATCGTGACGATAATGCTCAACTTCGTCGTGCTGGCGCTTCTCAACTGGATCGTAGCGAGTCACCTGCACGTTTCTGAAACGCTGCACACTCCGGAAATCCGGAACGGCGCAATTCCCCGGCTCGACTCGTTCATCCAGGCATTCCACGGATCGGCGGCGAACCTCACGATAGTCGTCGCCCTGATCACTGCATTCCTGGTCTGGTTTCACCTTTTCAGAAGCCGGCGTGGCTACGATCTCCGGGCTGTCGGGCTTCAGCCCGAGGCAGCGGAGTACGGCGGGGTCAAGGTGGGTGCGACGCTGATGCGCGCGATGGTTCTGTCGGGAGCGATCGCGGGAATCGGCGGCATCAACTACGTGCTCGGTTACAAGCAATACTATGAAGATGGCTTTGCGGGGGGATCCGGCTTCCTCGGAATTGCCGTGGCGCTCGTGGGTCGCAATCACCCGCTCGGCGTCGTGCTCGCTGCGTTGTTCTTCGCCACGCTCTCCCAGGGTGGCCTCGCGATTCACGCGTTCGTGCCCAAGCAGATGGTCGAGGTGCTTCAGGGCGTCGTGATTCTGGCTGTTGCGATGTCGGTTCCGGAAGTCCGCACCGCGCTTCGCCGGGCGCGCAAACCGGTGGCTGCATGAATCCGATCTCATTCGTCACGCAGACGCTGCGGATCTCTGTTCCATACTTGTTCGCGGCGGCCGGTGGAGTCGTAGCTGAGCGCGCGGGCATCATCTCGCTGGCGCTGGAGGGCTTCATGCTCACCGGCGCTTTCTCGGCAACGCTCGGCGTGCACTACACCGGAAGTCCGTGGATCGGGCTGCTATGCGGAATTTTTGGTGGACTTGTTTTCGGATTGATCCATGCGGTAGCGACCATCAGGTATCGCGCTGATCATGTCGTCTCCGGCATCGCGATAAATCTCCTGGCGATTGGTGTTACCCGCTTTTTTCTGAAGCTGGCGTTCGACAGCTCGTCGAATTCCCCGCGTGTGAACGGTTTCGGCGGAAATCAGGCGTGGTATGGTTTTGACAACCCGCTGTTGTGGATGGGTCTCGGTGTTGCGCCCGTTCTCGCGTGGGTGCTGTATCGCTCACCGTTCGGGTTGCGTGTGCGCGCGGTGGGTGAACATCCCGCTGCTGCTGCCAGCGTCGGCGTGAAGGTGGGCAGGGTTCAGTACATCGCGGTTGCCGTTTCGGGTATGCTGGCGGCGCTGGGCGGAGTTTTCCTGGCGCTCGACCAGCATCAGTTCACGGATCAGATGACAGCGGGTCGCGGGTTCATCGCTGTCGCGGCTGTGATTTTCGGAAGATGGGACCCGGTGAGGGCGGCGATCGCGTGCCTGTTCTTCGCTGCTGCCGAGACGCTGCAGATCCAGCTTCAGGGTATCGAGATCATTCCATCGCAATTCATCGTGATGATTCCGTACCTGCTCACCATCATCGCGCTTGCGGGGGTCGTCGGCCGGGCCGTTCCACCGGCTGCGTTGGGCAAGACAGAGTAGCAGATGTTCCGCAAGCTGCTCGTGCTGATCATCACTGCGTTCGTCGACATGGTGGGGCTACTCATGGTGCTCCCACTCATGCCGTTTTATGCGCGCGACCTGGGTGCGGGCTCGATGGTGGTGGTGATCATGGTCGTGTCGTTCACCGCTGCGCAGCTGCTGAGTGCGCCGTTGTGGGGTCGCTTTTCCGATCGATATGGCCGGAGGCCGGCACTGCTCGTTGGGCTTGGAGCGGCTGCCGTCGCGTACGTCGTGTTTGCTTTTGCTAGCAGCATCTGGCTGCTGCTGTTGTCGCGAATCGTGCAGGGAGCAGGAGGCGGCACCGTCGGTGTGATTCAGGCGTACGTCGCCGACTCGACCGAGCCGCAGTATCGCGCGAAAGCGCTCGGCTGGCTCAGCGCCGCGACAAATCTCGGTGTTGCCCTCGGACCGCCGCTGGGATCACTTGCACTTCTTGCGGGGAGGAGCGGACCTGGCCTTGTTGCTGCGGCACTGTGCGTCGTCAACATGGGATTCGCGTGGAAGTATCTGAGCGAATCGCGGGACATGGACGATGCCAGAGACACGACGACGAAACGCCGAACTTCGCGCGAGGTGATATTGCGCGTCGTGACGCACGCGAAGGAAACTGCGCCGCGGCTGATCTGGGTTTACGCGATAACGATGGGCGCGTTTTCAGCGATCACGGCCATCCTGCCGCTATTTCTCGCCGATCAGTTCGGCGTCGGTGAGCAGAACGTGTGGATATTCTTCACTTATATCGGGATCATCTCCGTGGTGACGCGAGCTGCTTTTCTCGGGAGGATGGTCGAGCGTTTCGGCGAGGAGCGACTGTCGCGTATCGGTCTGGTGCTGCTCGCGGTCGGTATTGCAGCTTACCCGTTCGTTCACAACTACGTGCTGCTGGCAATAGTGGTGGCTCTGGTGCCACTGGGGACAGCGTTCACGTTTCCATGCGTCACGTCATTGCTGTCGCGAGTGATCGCCAGCAGCGAGCGCGGGTTGTATATGGGCGTGCAGCAGACGTTCGGCGGGATGGCGAGGGTGATCATCCCGCTTTGGGCAGGGTTTTCGTACGACCAGTTCGGACGCGCCGTACCGTTCCTTACGTCAGCTGTCCTCGTGCTGTTCTCGCTGTTCCTGAATACCGGGGTCGATGAGGGTCAGCCTGCCGGGAAGCTGTAGTAACCGTATCTGACTCGTGACTGAAGACTCCTCAGACTGACGACTACAGTCTATGCTTTCTTTCAGTATGTGGTTCTGACTAAAGACTCAGGACTGTTTGTCCGCTGTTTTGGCACCTGTGGTTTTCGTGAATGCTAGTCGTTTAGTCGAACATTCCCCAGGCTTTAGTCAGAACCACATACTAAAAGAAAGCATAGACTGGAGTCGTCAGTCCGAGGAGTCGACGGTCACGAGTCTAAAATCGGAATGAGTCGACCGGGGCGGGAGGGCGTTTACGCCATCCTTTCCTCGAGGCTGCGGGCCGTGAACGTGAGGATGAGTACAAGGAATATCAGCAGCACGCTGTACGCGGCGGCAGTTCCGAACGCGAGTGCACGCAGCTGCGCGAGAATCTCGATCGAGATCGGCCTGTTCGCGTGTGTATAGAGAACGACACTGGCCACGAACTCACCGACAGCGGTAACGGCCGCCAGAAGTGCGCCGGCAATCAGGCCCGGCCGGGCCGCCGGCAGGACCACCCGCTTCATCGTCAGCCACCATGATGCGCCGAGGCCGCGCGCGGCATCTTCGAGCGCAGGGTCAAGCTGCCTCAGCGAGCTCTCCACCGCGGTAGCGACGAGAGGTATTCCCCTGATGAAGTACGCGAGTGGAAGAATCCAGAACGTTCCGACGAGCAGAACTCTCCCGGATAACAAATCATTGCGGTTGAACGTCGCTGCTAGTCCGAGGGCGATGGCAGTCGCCGGAATCGCCCATGGCAGCGCCACGAGCAGCTCGAGCATCCGGCGGCCGGTAAACTTGCGCAGCACGATGAGATAAGCGGCGACGAAGCATACGACGACATTCGCAGTGGTCGCGATCAGTGCCATCGACACGCTGTTCATTATTGGTTTCCAGAGGGCAGTCTCGGAAACGAGTCGGCGATAATTGTCGAGGGTGTACTCCGGCGGCAGGACCTGCGTGGTCCACACACCGTCGACGGCGAAAGAAACGAGAAGCACCATCAGGTGAGGGAGAATCAGCATTATCACGAGGACTGTCGACAACACTGCTGCCGCGACCTGCGCCTTCCTCGACTTTATGACACGTCTTGTCGCTGAACCCTTACCCGACGATGTGTACTTCCGCTTTCGCTCGAGCCACCTGTACAACACGAGCCCGGCGACTGCTGCGAGGGCAAGCACTGTGGTCTCGACGTATGCGAGCCCCATCGCACCATTGAGCTTCGACGCCACGATCTGAGTAGACAACACACGAATGCCCCCGCCGAAGACGTACGGCGCGGAGAACGATCCCAGCGATGTCATGAACACCAGCAGCATCGATCCGGCGATCGCGGGGGTGAGCAACGGGAGTGTCACTCGCCTGAGACGCTGCCATCCGCTTGCGCCGAGTCCTGATGCAGCTTCGTCGAGCGTCGTGTCGAATCGCTCGAGTCCCGCGGATACGAAGAGGAAGACGTACACGTACATGGTGTATGCGTGCACGAACACGATGGCCCACACCCCTGTAAGTCGCCACGGGGCTTCGTCCATCCCGAACGAGCGCTGAACGGCTCGCGTGAATACGCCGCTCTCACTGAAAAGGAAGAGAAACGAGATCACACCCACAAGCGGTGGAAGTGCAGCAGGCAAAGTCGCGACAATACGCAGGACTTTTCTCCCTGGAAACTCGAAGCGACTGAGCAGAAATGCGAGCGGCACGCCGATGAAAAGGGACGCTATGACCGAGGCGACGGAAATGAAGATGCTCGTCGACAGCGCTTCACGATCGGATGGGCTGTTGATGAACTCACGCCAGTGACCGAGCCCGTTCTCGAAACTGCCGATGATTACCGCGACGTTGGGGAATGCGACTGTCCAGAGAAGCAGCACGAGAACCGGCAGGGCGAGTAGCCAGCTTCTACGCGTATCGCGCATCGTCAGTCGTTGCCGCTCACTACGGGAATTGGCTCACGCTGCACGATCACGCCGGCGGTATCCCCCTCCCGCAGATCCATCTTCAGCGAGTTGACCTCCAGAACCACGTCTCCAGCCATCTGGATCTTGTACACAGCGCTGCCACCAGTGAAGCGCCGGTTTACGACCTTCCCTTTCCATCCGTCGGATTCATCTGACGAAATCTCGAGGGCATCGGGTCGAAGCACGACATGGGGCGAAGCCGGCGCAACGCCATCCGGGCTGGTGGACGCATGCTCGCGTCTCACGCCACCGATCGTTATCGCAACCCGATCCTGTCCCGTGATTTCGGCAGGCAGAACCGTCGACCTGCCGATGAAGGTTGCAACACCAAGTGATGCGGGACGATCGTGAAGATCTTCCGGCGTTCCCACCTGGAGCAG
>JAYUWU010000131.1:0-4104 GCA_043753365.1 Gemmatimonadaceae bacterium
GGATCGCTGCCGATCGACTCGCTCGATGCGATGGATGATGACGGGATAATCACGGCGCTGACGCAGGTAAAAGGCATCGGCCGCTGGAGCGCGCAGATGTTCCTAATGTTCCGGCTCGGCAGGCCGGATGTGCTGCCCGAGCTGGACCTCGGAGTGCAGAAGGGAATCCAGAAAGCGTACCGGATGCGAAAGCTTCCCTCACCTGCGCAGGTATTGAAGCGCGGTGCCCGCTGGTCGCCGTACCGGACCGTTGCGGCGTGGTACATGTGGAGGATTCTCGAGGTCTGATCTAGTTTGAGGAGTCCTCAAGGAGCCCGAATGCCTGCAACAAATTTCGATTCACTGCCTGATTCATCCCGCGTCTGGGTTTACGGCGCCGATCGCCAGCTCGAACCCGCTGCGAAAGACAAACTCCTCGGAGCTACCGACGCTTTTTTGTCGCAATGGAAAGCGCATGGGGTCGATCTCGTTTCCGGAAGAGACTGGAGTGAGGACAGGTTCCTCACCATCGGAGTCGATCAGGAGCGGGAAGGCGCGTCAGGGTGCTCGATCGACGTGCTGTTCCGGACCTTCAAGGCGATGGACAACGAAATCGGCGCGAAGCTCGTCACGAGCGGACTTGTCTACTTCCGGGACCGCGGTGGTGACATCCGCGCCGTGACACGCGACGAGTTCAGCGAGCTGGGCGAGCGAGGCGAAGTCGATGGAAACACCGAGGTTTTCGATCTCTCAGTGACGACGCTTGGCGAGTGGAAGGCGCGGTTCAGGTCGCGCGCAGCAGACTCATGGCACGCAGCGCTGATAGAAGAGCGCGTGTAACAGATGAAGACTCACACTTCGTATCTCACCTTCAATACGAAGAAGCGCCAGGAGATCATCGACATTACCGATGATGTCGAGGCGTGTCGCGCTGCCGCCGGCATCGATGAGGGGTTCGTGCTCGTCTCAGCGATGCACATATCGGCATCGGTGTTCGTCAACGACCACGAGTCCGGCCTCTGGCAGGACATCCTCAAATGGCTCGAGACACGGATCGCACCGTGGTCCCCTGATGATTACAGGCACAACACCGGGACGGGGGAGGACAACGCCGCTGCCCACCTGCGATCTCTGACAGTTGGCCACGAGGTGATTGTCCCGGTTACCAGGGGCAAGCTCGACTTCGGCCCCTGGCAGCGCGTGTTCTATGGTGAGTGGGACGGACAGCGGTCGAAGCGTGTTCTCATCAAGGCGATGGGCGTTTAAACCCTTAGGTAATCCGCTCTCCAGTCCTTCACGCTCTTCTTGACATCATCCGCGGACTTGAACTCGCCTGAAAGGCAGCGTCGCGCCAGATCAACAACTTCTGCATCGGATGCAAAGCGAAGCCCGATCAGATGCCTCGCAGAGATCTCGTCGATGCGGCCTTGATCTTCGGCGGGCATGAGGCGAGCGAGCCGAACCCTCTCCTCGAGCCTGATCACGCGATTCTGTGCCGTCAGTGCCATTGCGCGCGCGGTAAGTGAAAGCAGAAGGACGCCAAACGCAAAGATCGCGGTCCAGCCGGTGTCCATCGTCGGCACCTTGATGAAATCTCCGAGCTGAAACAGGAAATTAACCAGGAGAATCGGCGTAACGATGAAGTGGTGCGGCCAGTAAAAGCGCCGGTGAGTCTTATATGTCTGAGCCTGTGGCACGCTGGTCTCCGTCGAGGTTTCGCGCCGCCTGTGAGGCGTGGCGCTTCAGTCGCAGAATCATAGCGTTCAGGCCCGCTTCTCGCGCGCCAAGACCGATACTTTCCATGAGGGTGCGAACGAAATCCCCGGGGATTGCGAGAGTTGTTGAAGGCGGCTGGCCGTTCACGGCAGCGAAAACGATCGCCAGGACAGCCGCTATCGTCGGGGACTGACGGGCGTTGAGGTCCGCGTGGAAATACATCTTTCCATCGACGACCTCGGGGATGATGTCCACGCGGGTCTGGCATTCGGGGACGTTGAATTCGGCGCGGTCGAGATCGCGGAAGCGCTCGGGCAGAGGCTCGAGCTTTTTCGAGTACTGAACGAGTGCCTGCATCTTCTCTTCCCGGCCCATCGACCGGAAAAGCCTGAGCACGCGCTCGATTGACGGCGGGATGGAGCTCTCGTATTGATCTGGCACACCGGAATTTACATTGAGCGGGGCGAACGCCATGGCACGATTAACGCGCTCTGGCCGAGGACTTCAACATGAGAAACATGAATGCCGACACGTAGATCGAGCGCACGATGGGAAGGCGGGCTCAGGGGTGGAAAGGGAACCTTCAACGGTGAAAGTGGGGCAATCGGAGGGCAGTACAGCTTCAGCTCGCGGTTCGAGGAGGGAGTCGGCTCGAATCCGGAAGAGCTCCTCGCCGCCGCCGAGGCGGCGTGCTTCAGCATGGCTCTCTCAGGAGGGCTCGAGAAGAATGGAACCGTGCCGATTGCAATCGAGACCCAGGCTGCGTGCACGGTCGAGTCAGGCGAGGGCGGCTCGCGCATCTCGAAGATTCATCTGGATGTAAAAGCCGTGGTGCCGGATATCGACGACGCGAAGTTTCAGGAGATCGCCACCGCGACGCTGACGGCATGCCCTGTCTCCAAGGCTTTTCATGGCAACGTCGAACTCACGCTGACAGCGATGCTTTCCGCGACCTGATCAGGCGATGCGTTTTTCTGACGCAACCCACGCCTGGCGCGCATCGCAGGCGTCGCAGTTGTGGCATGCCCAGTCTTCGATGACTTCCTCGCCGAAGTGCTCGAGGATGAACCTGGTCCGGCAGTCGGTGGTCTGACAGAAGTCGATCATGGTCTGGAGCTTCTTCTGATCGTTGGCGCGACGCTCCTCGTAATCAGTCAGGTCGCTGCTGAGGTCGCATGAGGTAAGGTTGCCCTGAAGACGCTGCCATCTCCCGCCACGGTGCTCGCGTACGAGACCGTGGCGCTTCAGCAAAGCAAAAACAATCTTCGCTTTTCGCTGGGGAACCTCGGTTAGGTCGGTGATGTCGCTGAGGAGGACCGGCTCGTCGAGCGGGTACTTCTCGAGTGCGAGCGCAACCTTCGCTGCTTCCTGCACCTCGGGATATTTGCCGCCGAGGAAGTATGACTGGATGCGTCGGTCCTCTACGCGGTAAAGCATCGTGCAGACTGCCGGCAGTCCGTCGCGTCCCGCGCGCCCGGCCTCCTGGTAGTACGATTCGATGGAGCCGGGGAAGTGGTAGTGCACGACGAATCTGATGTCCTGCTTGTCGATGCCCAGGCCGAATGCGTTGGTCGCGATTATCGCCTTGATTTCGTTCCGCATGAACGCATCCTGAACCTGCTTGCGATCAGCGGCTGGACGTTTTCCGTGATAGAGCCCGATGCTGTGGCGCTCGGAGAACTGCTGGTAGAGTCGTTCGGCTTCCTTCACTGTGGCGACGTAGATCACTCCTGATCCGGGAGTCTCGTTCAGGATCTGTTCGACGACTGAATCCTTGATTCCATCATTGACGGTGCGCCTCACCTCGAACCGCAGGTTGGGCCGGGCGAAACCGGTGATGGTGACGTGCGGGTCGTGCATCGCGAGCTGGCGGATGATATCGTCCTGCACTTCCTGTGTTGCAGTCGCCGTGAGTGCCAGTATCGGTGGCCTTCCCAGCCGTATTGCGATCGAGCCAAGGCTGAGATAATCAGGGCGGAAGTCATGACCCCACTGACTGACGCAATGCGCCTCGTCGATGACGAAGAGACTGACTGTGCGCGTGAGCAGCCTCTCGAAGAAGCTCCGGTCCTTGAACCGCTCCGGGGTCAGATACAGCAGCTCGCCCTCTCCGTCCGAAATCTGGCGATGTGCTTCGCGCGTTTCGCCGGTGGAGAGATGGGAATGCATCGCGACCGCATTCACGCCCTGTGCGGAGAGCTTGTCCTTCTGGTCCTTCATGAGAGCGATCAGCGGGCTCACCACGACGGTCAGCCCCGGAGTCGCGAGCGCCGCGAGCTGATAGATCAGCGACTTCCAGCTGCCGGTGGGCATCACGACCATTGCGTCACGTCCGTCGAGCAACGCCTTGATTGGATTCCACTGTCCGCGCCGGAAATCATCGTGGCCGAAGCGCTTACGGAGAATCTT
>JAYUWU010000132.1:0-10993 GCA_043753365.1 Gemmatimonadaceae bacterium
TCGCACGACCCTTCCGACTGTCATAGTTCGCGAAGGGCGGAAGGCCGCCGCTGTTGCAGCAGGCGCAGCTTTTGGCGATCCGTCGCGCGAACTTCGCATGATCGGTGTCACCGGCACAAACGGAAAGAGCACGACGGCTGGGATTCTCCGGCACCTTCTCGACAAGCCCGGCTCGCGAAGCGCATCGATCGGAACTCTTGGAGTTTTGTTCGGAACCGAAGCCGAAGTTGTGCCGGGTGGCACCGACCTCACGACGCCGGGACCGGTCGAGCTTCAGCGAGTGCTCCGCGAGCTCGTGGACCGCGGTGTGACAACCGTAGCAATGGAAGTTTCGTCGCACAGCCTCGATCAGCGGCGCATCGATGGCCTCGCTTTCGATGCCGCCGTTTTCACGAATCTGACACGGGACCATCTCGATTATCATCACACGATGGAAGCGTACTTCCAGGCCAAGGCGCGGCTCATGGATTACCTGAAGCCCGACGGTTCAGCAGCCATCAACGTTGACGACTCGAATTGGGGCGCACTCCCTGATAGCCGGAAGAAGATTCTGTTCGGCGAAGGCGCGCGGGCGCATGTTCGTGCAACCGAGGTGAAGTTCTCGCCTGCCGGCAGCGACTGGCTTCTCAACTACGGTGGCAAATCTCTTCCCATCCGCTTGCCGCTCATCGGCGATGTGAACGTGCACAATGCGCTGGGTGCGGTTGCAGTCGGATTGACTGTTGGGCTTCCACTCGAAGAGCTCGCGGCGGGCCTCGCGAATCTTCCTCAGGTTCCAGGGCGGCTCGAGGTGATCTCTCAGGACCCAACGGTTCTTCGGGATTACGCTCACACACCGGATGCGATAGGCCGCGCGCTAGCGGCGATCAGGCCGTTCACGGCGGGAAGGATCATTCTCGTTTTCGGGTGCGGTGGTGACAGGGACCGCGGGAAGCGGGTGGAGATGGGCGCTGCGGCTGAGGCGGGCGCAGATCTCGTGATCATCACGAACGACAATCCGCGGACAGAAGACCCCGAGCGCATACTCGATGAAATCGAGCAGGGCATGACGGCCGACAGGCACAGGCGCATCACGAAACGGAAGTCGGCGATCGCTTTCGCGCTACAGGACGCGCGGAGCGGCGATGTCGTTCTGCTCGCGGGCAAGGGGCACGAGACCTACCAGATCATCGGTACCACCAGGCTTCCCTTCGATGAGAAGCTGATTGTGCACGAGCTGCTGACGGGAACTGCTGCTTGATTTTCTGGACCCTGGATCGCGTTGCCATGGCACTTGGCGACAGCGCGGCGAACCGCCATCCCAGAGGCACGACGGAGTTGAGCGGTGTCACCACCGATTCGCGCAGCATCGTCGGGGGGCAACTGTTCGTCGCGCTTCAGGGTGAGCAGTTCGATGGCCACGAATACGTGGCGGCAGCGGTCGAGCAGGGAGCGAGAGCGGTCGTAGTCTCGCGTCGTATCGAAGGACTGTCAGTCCCTTCGTTCGTCGTCCCCGATGCTTTGATCGCGTTGGGAAGGCTCGGCAGCTACTACCGGCGTGCGTGGGGCGGGCCCGTTGTGATGGTCGCTGGCAGCAACGGCAAGACGACGACCAAGGACCTGATCCGCGCTGCTCTTTCGAAGGCGATGAACGTTCATGCGACGACAGGCAATCTCAATAACAGAATCGGCGTGCCGCTGACACTTCTCGCAATACCACACGGTGCTGAGATCGCGGTTGTCGAAGCGGGGACAAACCTTCCCGGCGAAGTCGCGATACTCCGTGAGATCATGGATCCCGATATTTCGGTGGTAACGTCAGTTGGCGAGGAGCATCTCGAGGGGCTCCGCGACATCGCCGGCGTGCTTGCAGAAGAGGCAGCAGCGTTCGACGGCGTCAGGATAGCCATTGCCCCGTCTTCCCAACCGGAGATTGCTGAAGCTGCTAAAGGGAAAGCCGGAGATGTGAAAACAGCCGGGCTCGACGATGGCGATATACACCCCGACTCGTGGTCGATCACCTCAGACGGAATCGGGACGCTGAATTTTGGGCGGGTATCGATGAGCCCGCCGCTGCGAGGAATCCACAATCTCCGGAATACGATGCTCGCAATCGGAGTGGCTCGGTCGTGCGGCGTGAGCGACGATGTAGCTGCGGCAGGAATCCAGGCGATGCCAGCCCCACGAATGCGAATGGCGTGGGAGACGATCGGCAGTGCCACGCTGATCAACGATGCGTACAATTCGAATCCCGGATCGGCCCGCGCGGCCATCGAGATTGTCAGGAGTCTCGATGGCGACAGGCAACGTGTGATAGTGCTTGGTACGATGCGAGAGCTGGGCGATGCTGCTGTCAGGTGTCACGATGAAATCAGCATGGCTGCACTCGAGTCCGGCGCCGACGTAATCGCTGGCGTTGGTGACTTCGCGGAATCCCTGGTACGGGTTGGTGGTAACGATCCGCGGATCGTCGTGTCCGCGAACGTATCAGATCTCTGGCCGGCTCTGTCTCCACGGATCAAGCCTGACGCGGTTATTCTATTGAAGGCGTCGCGCGGCGTCAGGCTCGAGCAGCTCGTTCCACACATCACAACCTGGGCAAACTCCTAGTGCTCAATTTCCTGCTGGTTCCGCTGGTCAAGGACTTCGGATTCCTGCGGATATTCAACTACATATCGTTCCGCGCCGCCGGAGCGGCGGTTACGGCGCTCATTGTTTCGTTCATCGTCGGGCCGCTGATCATACGCCGCCTGCGGAGAATGCGACTGCACCAGGTGATTCGCGAAGGCACCCCGGACAGTCATCAGGAAAAGCGACGCACGCCTACCATGGGCGGGCTGATCATTCTCGCGGCAACGCTGATACCCACGATCCTCTGGGCGAAGCTCAATAACCGGTACGTCCTGATCGCGATGTTCGTGATGTTGTGGATGGGTTTCATAGGCTTTACCGACGATTTTCTCAAGCTCAAGCAGCGCCAGGCAGGCAAGAAGAACACGGGATTGATCGAGGGCTACAAGCTTCTCGGTCAGATTTCGATCGGGTTCGTGCTTGGCTGGTACCTCTGGCAGTTTCCACTGTCCACGCTCCCCGGCGCGTCGACGACATTGCCGTTCTACAAGTACATCCTCATCGTACCGACGGTCGGCTGGCTCTACGTGTTGTTCGTCACTTTCGTGCTGACCGGAACGAGCAACGCCGTAAACATCACAGACGGGCTCGATGGTCTCGCTGCGGGACTTACCGCGATCGCCGTTCTCACACTCGCGTTGTTCGCCTACGTGATCGGACGCATCGACGCGTCAGCATATCTCCAGGTGTTTTATCTTCGGGGCGCAGGAGAGCTCACTGTGTTCTGCGCGGCAATAATGGGTGCTTGTATAGGATTTCTCTGGTACAACACTCATCCCGCGCAGGTATTCATGGGCGATACGGGATCACTCGCCCTCGGCGGCGCGCTTGGCGCGATCGCAATCCTGCTCAAGTCGGAGTTCGTGCTTCTCCTGGTCGGCGGCGTATTCGTTGCCGAAATGCTCTCGGTGATTGTGCAACGCGTCTGGTTCAAGGTGCTCAAGCGAACCAGGGGTCTCGAATATGCTCAATCGCACAGGGTTTTCAGGCTTGCTCCACTCCACCATCACTTTGAGAAGGGGGGGTGGGATGAGAGCCAGGTAGTGGTGAGGTTCTGGATTCTTGGGATTCTTTGCGCATTTCTCGCACTAAGCACACTGAAGCTACGATGACCGAGTCGGTGAGACCCGATGGCGAGGTGGCCATCCTGGGCCTCGGCAAGAGCGGCGTTGCCGCGGCAAAACTTCTTCTGGCGGACGGAAGCCGCGTTTACGTTTCGGATTCCGGGTCGGCGATCGGGGTGAGCGACATGGCTCGCCAGCTCAGCGACCTTGGCGCGTCCGTGGACGTCGGCGGACACGATCTCGCTCGTATCAAGCGGGCGGCGAAGGTCGTCGCGAGTCCGGGCATCCCGCCAACTTCACCCGCAGTCATTGCGGCGCGGGAGTCGGGTCATCCGCTCATCAGCGAGATCGAGCTGGCACTGGGCTATCTGTCGGGGACCGGGATCATCGCGGTCACAGGCACTAACGGGAAAACGACGACCACGTCGCTGATCGGACATTTGTTGCGCGGTCTTGGCGAAGATGCAGTCGACGCGGGCAATATCGGTACGCCACTCTCGGACCTGGCTCGAAGGGACAATCGACCCGACTGGATCGCGCTCGAGATGTCGTCGTTCCAGCTTCATGACACGCCGAGCCTCGCGCCGGATGTCGGGGTGCTGACGAACCTCACCCCTGATCATCTCGACCGGTATCTCACGGCAGGCGACTACTATGCCGACAAGATGCTGCTGTTCGCGAATGCGCTGGAGCACTCGCGCTGGGTCCTCAACCGTGACGACTCCCGCGTAATGGAAATGACCTCAGGCCTTCAGGGGCGAAAGCTCTATTTCTCACTGCGCGACAAGGCGGACGCCTCGTTCGACGACACTTCGGGTAAACTGCAGCTGTTTGGCTCGGAACTTCTGTCGCGAAGCGAGCTCAACCTGATGGGCGATCACAACGTTGCCAACGCGCTTGCCGCCGCGCTTGCGGTCGGCGTGGCAAGTGAACGTTTCGCGACTCCTGACGCGATCTCGCAAATGGGCGAAGCGCTGAAGACATTCAATGCGCTCGCTCACCGTCTCGAGGTTGTCGCGGAAGTCGACGGGATACAGTGGATCAATGATTCGAAGGCAACGAATGTCAGCTCTGCAATGGTCGCTATCGCCGGAATGCGGAGGCCGACCGTGCTGCTGCTCGGAGGGCGCCACAAGGGCGAGGCATACTCATCGTTGTCCGATGCGATTCGCAAGTCAGTGAAGAAGATCATCGCATTCGGTGAGGCTGCCGATGAGATCGAGAAGGACCTCGACGGAGTAGTGCCGATCGAAAAGCTTGGCGACGACTTCGAGGAAGTGATGGCGAAGGCGCGCGAATCTGCGGAATCCGGCGACGCGGTTCTCATGTCCCCCGCGTGCTCGAGCTTCGACATGTTCCGTAACTATGAGGAGCGTGGCGAGCGGTTCAGGCAACTCGCACTCACAAAGTAAATGGCGACGACAGTCGCTGACGTCCGCTATCGGTGGTACATGGGACCCGAGGCGAGACTACTGCTCGTGATAACGGCGTGCCTTCTCGCCTTCGGGCTCGTCACGGTTTTCAGCGCCAGCGCAATCCTCGCGCAAAGCAAGAACCTCGGCAGCAGCTACTTTTTCTTCCGCCAGCTGATCGGGATCGTCGCAGGGCTCGTCGCACTTGCAGTGTTCGCGAAGGTCGATGCCGAGTTGTGGAGCAAATACGCCTGGCCGCTCATGCTGCTTTCGATGCTCTTGCTGCTGGTCATCATCCTTCCGTTCACCGAGTCGATAGCGCCTCGCATTCGCGGCTCGCGACGATTCCTCGTCGGGTCTTCGCTCCAGCCGTCCGAGCTTGGCAAGATTGCCGTTATCGTCTGGACATCGATGCTGATCGTGAAGAAAGGTGAAACGCTGAGAAGGTTGACTAAGGGACTACTCCCGTTCCTGATCGTGATAGGGGTTCTCGACATACTGGTTGCGCTGGAGCCGGACCTGTCGATTGCAATGATGTACACGTTGATCATGGCGATCATTCTGTTTGCCGGTGGCGTTCGGATCGGCCATTTCGTGGTGCTGGGCATCATCGCGATACCAGCGTTGTGGGGACAGATGCAGAGGCTCAACTATGCAATTCTGCGAATGACAGCGTTCTTCGATCCCGGCAGCGCCCCGACACACGTCAGTGATCAGCTGCGGCAATCGCTCATCGCGGTGGGATCAGGCCAGGCGTTCGGTGTCGGCCTTGGGCAGGGGAGGCAGCAGCTCGGGTTTCTTCCGCTCGCGTATGACGACTTCATCGCCGGATCCATCGGAGAAGAGTGGGGCTTTGCCGGGTTGTTCACTGTAATTCTTGCCTTTGCCGCTTACGGGTTCCTTGGCTTCAGGATCGCCCGCAAGGCGCGGTCGCAGTTTCTGCAGCTGACGGCCGTCGGAATAACTGCGACCATAGTCATAACAGCGTTCCTTCACATCGGAGTGGCGATCGGGCTGCTGCCGACGACAGGACTGACGCTGCCGTTCATCTCATTCGGGCGGTCGAATCTGGTTCTTTCCCTCCTGATGACCGGCATTCTCGTCAACATCGGCAGCACGCGCGAGAAAGTAGTTGGTGCTCGAGCCACCGATCCTTCGTTCGCGCTGGCGCGCGCGTAACGTGAGGATAATCTTCGCTGGAGGCGGCACCGGCGGGCACCTGTATCCCGGTCTTGCAATCGCCCGCGCGATGCAACGCATCGATCCCGACGTAAAACCGCTCTTCATCGGGGCCCACCGCGGTATCGAGAAGGCCGTGCTTCCGACGACCGGGTTTCCGTTCGAGCTCCTTGACCTGCACCCCCTGTATCGCGCCAGGCCATGGGAAAACTGGAAAACTCTCCGGGGCGCAGTGACCGCATGGCGCCGGCTCAGCCAAGTGGTGCGCCACGAGCGGCCTGCATGTGTTGTCGGCACCGGCGGCTACGCATCAGGGATCGCGCTTGCCTACGCGAGAATACATAACATCCCATATATCCTTCAGGAGCAGAACAGCTTTCCCGGGCTGACCACGAGATTCTTCAGCGGTCGTGCAGCGCAAGTCCACATCGGATTTCCCGAGGCAGCAAAATCTCTGAAGTGCGGCTCGGAAACGAATATCTTCGACTCCGGCAATCCGATCGAGCCACCTCCGCAAATGCGTCCGTCGACTGATGCTGCGAGAGCGATATGGGGTTTCCCTACGTCAGGCGGCAGCGTGATGCTGATCTATGGAGGAAGCCAGGGCTCAAAGGCGATCAACGACACCGTCGCAGCATGGGTTAAACGCGGAATTCCCGATGACCTGTTCATCATCTGGGCAACCGGTCGTGGCACTCACGCCGACTATGCGGATCTTGAAAGCACCCGCGTAAAAGTGCGCGCGTATCTGTCACCGGTGTCCGATGCGTATGCGGCGACAGACTTCGCCTTGTCCCGCGGTGGTGCAATCGCCACGGCCGAGCTTTGCGCGTGGGGCATTCCGCCCATAGTCGTTCCACTTCCGACTGCCGCGGCCGACCATCAGACAGCGAATGCGCGTGCGCTGGCAGCGGCAGGGGCGGCTGAGCTCATTCTTCAGAGTGACCTTGGTGTTGAGTCACTCGATCGCGCCGTGCGCACGCTGCTTGCGAATCCACGACTCCTTGCAACCCGTGCGGAGGCCGTCCGGCTGCGTGCACGTCCGCGCGCGGCAGAAGACATCGCCCGGCGTATTCTCGACCTGGTGCGAAAGAATGTGCTTGAGTGATTCGCGGTCCAGTCTAGATTGACCGATCCACCATGACAGACACAACGAAGCGTTCGATTCATTTTGTCGGCATAGCGGGGGCTGGCATGAGCGGGCTCGCCGAGCTTCTCGTGCGAAGGGGCGAGCGCGTTACCGGGTGCGATTCCTCAGCTGCCAACACGTCTGACCTGAAGCGATTGGGAATTGATGTGATCGAGGGGCATGACCCGTCTCACGTCGACCGCGCATCAGAAGTCATCGTCACATCCGCGATGAAAAAGGATCATCCGGAGCTGGCACGCGCGCGCGCGCTTGGAATCCCGGTGATCCGCCGCGCCGAGGCTCTCGGCCGCGCGGTGTCGGTGGGGCGGCTCATCGGGATCGCCGGAACACACGGCAAGACGACGACGACAGTGATGACGACCCAGGCTTTAGCCGCCGCCGGGCTCGAGCCGACGGGAGTTGCTGGCGGTCGCGTTGGAGCCTGGAACGGCAATCTGAGTGAGGGCAGCGACACGCTTTTTGTCGTCGAAGCAGACGAATACGATCGCTCCTTTCATGCGCTGTCGCCCGATGTCGCGGTCGTGACGAACATGGAGGCCGACCACCTCGACATTTATCCCGGCGGCATCGATGAGATTCGCGATGCATTCGCGCAGTATGTGAAGGGCGCAAAGTTCATTGTGCTGTGCGCCGATGACGCGGGCGCGAACACGCTGCCGACACCAAGTACAGCCGAAGTCATTCGTTATGGCATCGAGTCGGCGGAGGCACGCCTCGTCGCGCGCAACATGGAGTCGCGCGACGGCGGAACGAAGTTCGAAATCCGCTACGATGGCGAGCGACTCGGCGACATGCAGCTCGCAGTGCCGGGAAAACACAACGTGCGAAATGCGCTGGCTGCAGTTGCGTGTGGAATCGCGAGCGGAGTAAAACTCGAAGTCATGAGAGCGGGGCTCGAATCTTTCACCGGCGTCGAGCGCCGCTTTCAAAGACTTGGCGATGTCGCCGGTGTTACGATAATCGACGACTACGCGCATCATCCGACAGAGATCGAAGCGACGCTCGAGGCGGCGCGCTCGGCATTCCCAGAACGGCGCATCATCGCTGCGTTCCAGCCGCATCTTTATTCACGAACGAAGGATTTTCATCGCGAATTCGCTGCGGCGTTGTCGCGCGCCGACCTCGTCTACCTGTGCGACCTGTATCCGGCACGCGAGTCCCCAATCGAAGGGGTCACTTCGGATATGATCGCGATGCCCATGCGGAATGACGGACGTGCGCCGATATGGGAGGGACCGCGCTCCGGGCTTGCTGCGGCTCTGGCGAAAGACGTCAGTGAAGGAGACGTCGTAATTACCATAGGCGCTGGTGACATTACGCGCACCGGAGCCGAGCTCAAGAGCCTGCTGGCTGGCAGCGTTTGACGGGCATCGAGCCGCTATCTCAACCGGAGCAATCGCGGACGGGATCGAAGTGGCGGGTACTGGCGGTGGTGCTCATCCTCTTGCTTCTCGCTCCCGCATCGTGGCTCGCTAAGCGTGTCGCCTCCAGCATGGACTTCTTTCATTTGCGCGCTGTCTCGGTCGAGGGGACTCGATACCTGTCACCTGACGTCGTCCTCGAGCGTCTCGCGCTCGACACAATGCGCTCGGTTTGGGACGATACCCAGCCGCTTACCGATCGGCTCCGGCGGATGTCCCAGGTTTCCGATGTTGAGATTTCGCGCAAGCTTCCCGGAACTCTCGTCGTGAAGATTCGCGAGAACGCTCCCGTGGCGCTCGTTCCAAGCCCACGCGGCCTCGAAGCCGTCGACACATCCGGTACGGTCCTGCCGATCGATCCGACAGCTGACGACATCGACCTTCCCGTGGCGAACCAGAGAGACGTTCCGATTCTTTCGTTGCTAGGAGCGATTCGAGCCGGTGACCCGAGGCTCTATCGCCGTATCAGTGAAGTGTCGCGCGACGGCAGGAACGCGTTGGTTATCGAGCTTGCGCCTGCCTCCGGGGATGCTGCGAATTCAGCGGAGTACCCTGGACTATTGCGTATTCGCGTACCTGTGGGGGTGTCCGTCTCGCGATTGGCCGATATCTTTCCGGTCGAATCAGACCTGGTGCGGCGCCGGGCAAATATCGCCGAGCTGGACCTACGCTACCGCGATCAGGTGATCGCAAGGCTTCAATGAATCAGGAACACGTCATCGCCGCCCTCGATATAGGCTCGGCGAAAACCACGGTTGTGATTGCCGAGGCTATCGGTGATCTCCACCGGCAGACATCGATCAAGGTTCTTGGTGTAGGTCAGACCCGCACGACAGGGCTCCGTCGCGGCATCGTCTCCGATATCGAGGAGACGACGCGGTCGATAAAGAAGGCGATGGAAGATGCCGAGCGGATGGCCGGCGTCAGGATCGAATCGATTTATGCAGGGATTGCAGGCGAGCATGTCAGGGCGATGACCAGCACGGGTATTGTCGCCGTCAATGGCGACGAAATCACGCGCTCCGATGTAAGCCGCGCGAATGAGGTTGCACGTGCGCAGCCGGTGCCAGGTGACAGGGAGCTGCTCCACGCGATTCCGCAGGAATACACAGTCGACAAGAACCAGGGTATTCGCGACCCGATAGGAATGATCGGGACCAGGCTCGAGACGGAGATGTATCTCGTCACGATCGGAAGTTCGCCTGCGATGAACCTGCGCAAGTCGGTGGAGCGGGCGGGGTATCGGGTGAAGGAGCTCGTCCTCGAGCCCATCGCTTCTGCACTCGCGGTCCTCACGGAAGACGAGAAGGAGCTTGGTGTCGCGTTGGTCGAGATGGGCGCCGGGACCACCGATATCGCGATATTCCACGAGGGAAAGATCAGGCACATTGCGACCATTGCCTTTGGCGGGGCGAACGTGACCAGCGACATCGTTCACGGGATTGGCGTCACGCAGGCGGATGCAGAGCGCCTCAAGGAGCGTTACGGCTGCGCGTATGAGCCGATGGTCGACCCTGATGACATCGTCGAGCTTCCGAGCACCGTCACTCAGGGACTGCGGCATGTTCCACGGGAGGTTCTCGCCCACATCATCCACCAGCGCATGGATGAGATATTTTCGCTCGTTCATGCTGAGCTGCAGCGGGCTGGTTTCGCGAACCGGTTGAGCGGCGGGATCGTGGTGACGGGAGGGGCTGCGGCGATGCAGGGTGTCGCCGAGCTTGCGACTGACGTTTTCGGGACGGCCGTGCGCATAGGTGTTCCGACCGAGAACATCGGAGGCCTGTCAGATTCGGTCGAAGCGCCACGATTCGCAACGGTCGCGGGGCTGGCGCTCTATGGTGCGAACAGGGTGGTGATCGGAGGGGCTTCGGCGGCTGGCCGTAAGCGGGCGATCTCTTCGCCGAATGTCGACCGTTTTGCGCAGCGGGTGAAGACGTGGCTCCAGGATTTTTTCTAGGCGCTCACTAATCAGCGCAAGCGCTGTGGCGACAGCGTCTTGACCCTGTCCACATCAATAATTTTCCAGCCCTTCCATCAATGTGGGAAAACGTCTCGGAAGATTCTTGAAAAAAAGTGTTGAGTTGGGCTGATTCGCTATTGGATGGGGTGCAGTTGCACATGTATATTGGCCCTCCGGTCATCCACCCCAGCAGC
>JAYUWU010000133.1:0-10978 GCA_043753365.1 Gemmatimonadaceae bacterium
TCGGCGAGCTGCTCGACCTCATCGCGCTTGCATCGACCGAATAGAAATTGAAGCTCAACCTCCGCGGAATCATCGGCATCGCGCTCAGCGCGGTGCTGCTCTGGTGGACACTGCGAGACGTATCGCTCGCGGTTGTGTGGTCGGAGCTGCGACGCTCGAACGGCTGGCTCTTTCTCCTCTCAACTGTTCTCGCAACTATAATATTTCCGCTGCGCGCACGACGGTGGCAGACCATCCTCGAGCCGGTCGCGCCCAACCAGCCGCTCAGTGCGCTCTGGAAGGCGACTGCGGTCGGGATGATGGCGAACAATGTCCTTCCCGCGCGCGCCGGGGAGATCGCCCGCGCTTACGCTCTCACGCATCAGACGAAGATTCCGCTCTCAACTTCGATTGCGTCGCTCGCTGTCGACAGACTCTTCGACATGCTCGTCCTCCTGCTGCTCGCGGTCGCTGCATTTGTTGACCCTGCCTTCCCGCGACACGCACAGATCGCGGGACAGTCGATTGGCAATCTCGCGCAGGGGTCTGTCGTATTCGTGTTGCTGTTGTTCGCGGCGCTGTATGCGCTCGTGTTTTTCCCCACGCAGATCGTTCGCCTCTATGAGATTTTTGCACGGCGCATGTCGCCTGCACTCGAAGAACGCGGCAAGGCGGTACTCACACGATTCAGCGAAGGGCTGAGTGTTCTTCGCAGTCCCGGACGGTTTCTCGCGGTCCTCGCGTGGGCGATCTTACACTGGCTGGTCAATGCGCTCGCGTTCTGGGTTGGATTCAAGGCAGTAGGAATCGAACTGCCATTCTCGGCCGCTTTGTTCCTTCAGACTTTGATCGCTGTCGGAGTGGCCCTTCCGTCCGCGCCAGGATTTTTCGGGTTCTTCGAGAAGATCACAGTCGTGGGCCTCGCTATTTACGGAGTCGGTGCGCCGCAGGCGACGAGTTTCGCGATCGGCTTCCACATCCTCAGCTTCATTCCGATCACAGCGATTGGCCTCTGGTATTTCGCGAAGCTCGGTCTGCACCTGCGTGAGATCGACACCGCGCGGGGGGAAACGGGTTGACAGGCAGCAGAGTGAGGATCGCGGCACAGGCGAAGCTCAACCTTCACCTCCGCGTTTTCGCCAGGGAAGATTCAGGGTTTCACTCGATCGAGACGATCTTTCATCGCATCGATCTCGCTGATGACCTCGATATCGAGATCACCGCCGGCGAAAAGTTTCTCGACGCCTCCGGACATGATGCAGGCCCGGTTGAATCGAACCTTGCGTGGCGGGCTGCAAACGCATTCGCCGAGCACACAGGGTGGCCGGCCGGCTTCCGCATCGAGCTCACGAAAAAAATCCCCGTGGGCGCAGGCCTCGGGGGTGGAAGCGCTGACGCAGGCGCGGTGCTCCGCGCCCTCAACTCCATGTCGCCCAACCGGGTTGGCGCGCACGGATTGCTTCGCCTCGCGTCAAGACTCGGATCTGACGTGCCGTTCCTCGCGAGCGAATCCGTGATGGCTCTGGCGTGGGGGCGCGGCGAGCGAATGTTGTCCCTGCCCCCCATGTCGCGTCATGACGTGCTGCTGATGTCACCGGCGTTCAAGGTCTCGAGCGCGGACGCGTATCGATGGCTCGACGAGTTCCGGGAGCGAAATCGTAATGAGACTGACGACGACGCCAGTGAGTCGATCGTGCTCGATCCCATCGCGTTGACAACGTGGGCATCACTGAGCAGGTTCGCGCGAAACGATTTCGAGGCGCCTGTTGCCGAGCGTCATCCCGAGCTTCGGGAGTATCTGGACCGCCTGAGGGAGTCCCGCGCGATGTTCGCGCAGATGACCGGATCCGGCTCCACGATCTTCGGCATTCTCGATTCACCGCCACTTTATTCCAAGGTGCCTCCGGAACATCGAGAACACGTCACGACTACCAGAACATCGATAGACGTTTTCCAGCCAGAGCGGATCGTCACGCAGGCGTAGCGCCACCGAAAACTTCGCTGGCGCTGTTCACATTGTGTTGTTCACTTTGTGGGGCCGGGATAGGTTTAGCGTACCTGCCCCCTCGTCCAATGGCAGGACATCGGTCTTTGGATCCGAGAATGGTGGTTCGAATCCACCGGGGGCAATTGATGCGTTATCTACTTCTCGCGGCGCTCCTTTGCGCGCCGTCGATCATTTCGTCGCAGCAGACATCAGCGGCACAAGGCCACGCGACAGTATCGGGCGTCGCTGTGGACAGTGTCCGTGGCGGTTACCTGCGTGGCGCAATCGTATATGTGAGCGGGACCAGCCTGTCGGCGATGACTGATTCGTCAGGGCGGTTCAGGATCGACAGCGTGGCGCCTGGTACGCGTCACCTGGAGCTGATGCATCCGCTCCTGGATTCGATAGCGCTCCGGGTGAGATCCCCCGAGCGTGAGCTCAAGGCGCGTGACACGACTGTATTTATTCTCTCCGTCCCTTCCCCGAAAACCATCGTCGCGACCAAGTGCACTCCCGAGGAGATCGTACGTGGGAAGGCGGCGCTCGTGGGCACCGTGACGGATGGCGATACCGGCGCTCCGGCACCCGGCGCCACGGTCTCGGTCGAGTGGCTCGAGTACCAGTTGGGGCGCCGCAGCATGAATCGCCTGCCGCACCGCCGCGTTGGAACTGTCAGAAGCGACGGGACCTATCGCGTCTGCGGAATCCCCGACGACCTGACTACGGGCACTATCGCGTTCCGCGGCGCAGACAGCACCACGACAGTACCCGCCACGTTCTCGCAGCAACTTGCAGTCGTGTCGTTTCGGATTCCGGGACCGGTCAGGTCCCTGCCTGAGACGCCCGCCAATCCACTGGACTCTGCGGCACCCGCAGCTGTCGCGCGAGGGACGGCGACACTCACCGGAAAAGTGCTCGATCCGAGCGGCTCCCCGCTCGCGAACGCTCGCGTGGCGGTCGAGTCTGACGATGCATCGGCAATGACCGACAACAATGGTGAGTTCCGACTCAACGGGCTGAGAACGGGAACCCGGGGATTGTCTGTTCGCCGGCTCGGATTTGCCGCCAAGGATCTCCCCGTGGATGTAAGCGCCGCCGCTCCCCAGAGCGTGATGGTCACGCTCGAGCGGTACGTTGCAATTCTTGACGCGGTGAGGATCAGCGCGATACGGGATATCGGGCTCCAGCGTGTGGGTTTCGCTGACCGTCAGCGCGCCGCGTTTGGGCGCTTCTTCGGCCCCGACGACATCGACAAGCGCAACCCTCATCGGCTGTCGACCCTGCTCGAAACCACGCCTTCACTGCGAATGGGTACGAACCAGGACGGCAAGCGATACATCACAAGCAGGCATAACGGGTGCGTCGCTTACGTGGTCGACGGCTTCAGGTGGTCATCGACAAACCCGCGGGACATCGAGATGTCTCCGGACGGTTTCCTGTCGGGGGCCGAGTTGGGGGCAGTCGAAGTCTACGACGGACTGTCGGCGCCTGCGGAGTTCATCAGGTACTCGAACAGCGGGCAGCCCTGCGCCGTGGTTGTTATCTGGACCAAGTTCAAGCTCGGCACCTGACAGGAAGGGATCTCGGCAGCCGGGCCATTCAGCGCCGAATTTCTGAGTAGGCGCGTGGCGGGTTGCAGGCTGCCTCCGTTACATTTCGCCCGATTGAACTAAACGCCTCTTTTACTTAACTTTTAAGGCTATCGCTGCAATGGACGGACTTTCGGTACCGAGTCACGGCTTGAAGCTTCTGGTGGGGTCGGGGAACCCGGCCCTTTCGAAGGAAATAGCCGAGCACTTGGGGGTCGATCCGGCCAAGGCGACGATCACCCGATTCGCTGACGGCGAGATTTTCGTCCGTATCGACGAGAACGTCAGAGGTAATGACGTTTTCATCCTTCAGCCGACAAACCCGCCCGCCGAAAACATCATGGAGTTGCTTCTCCTGATCGATGCGGTGAAGCGGGCTTCGGCTGCTCGCATAACTGTTGTGATGCCGTACTACGGATACTCCAGGCAGGACCGCAAGGACCAGCCGAGGGTTGCAATAGGTGCCAAGCTCGTGGCGAACATGATCGTCGCGGCAGGCGCCAACCGGGTGCTGGGGCTCGATTTTCACCAGCATCAGCTTCAGGGGTTCTTCGACGTTCCTGTCGATCACCTCTACGCGGCGCCGGTGTTCGTCTCGCATTACAAGAAGAAGCACCTGCATGACCTCGTCGTCGTCGCCCCTGACGTCGGCTCGGCGAAGATGGCAAGGGGTTTCGCGAAGCGCCTGAATGGCTCACTGGCCATCATCGACAAGCGGCGCCCTGGCCATAACATGAGTGAAGTTGTGAACGTCGTCGGAGAAGTCGAAGGCAAGGATTGTCTTCTCACCGACGACATGATCGATACAGCGGGGACAGTTTCTGAAGCCTCGCGCGCGCTGAAGGATCTTGGCGCGAGAGATGTATACGTCTGCGCGACGCACGCGCTGCTTTCCGGCCCAGCCGTCGAGCGGCTCAGCAACGCGCCGATCAAGGAGGTCACCGTGACCGATACGGTGCGCATTCCCGATGAGAAGCGGTTTCCGCAGCTCAACGTGTTGTCAGTAGGTGAATTGTTGTCGAAGGCAATCAGGTACATACACAGCGAGCAGTCTGTGAGCTCGCTTTTCGAACAGTAGTCCCAAGAGGATAAAGGCATGGCGTCAGCTCAACTTTCTGGAAACGTGCGAGAGAATCGCGGCAAGGGTGTCGCCCGCTCGCTTCGCACTTCAGGCCGCGTCCCAGCGGTCATTTACGGCCACGGCCGCGACCCTCAGTCGCTGTCGATCGATACGCGCGAGCTGGAAAAGCTGCTCTCGCACATCTCGGCGGAAAACACAGTCATCGACCTGACCGTCGATGGGAAAAGCGCGCGCACTCTCATTCGTGAGATTCAGCGTCATCCGTTCAAGCGGCAGATTCTACACGTCGATTTCCAGGAGCTCGTCGCCGGTGAGAAGGTCATCGTCCGCGTGCCCATCCTGCTCATCGGTGTGCCTGCCGGTGTCCGAATGGACGGCGGCGTTCTCGATCAGACGCTTCGCGAGCTCGAGGTTGAAGTCGATCCCGCGAACATCCCGAACCACGTCGAGATCGACGTGACGGAACTGATGATCGGCGCGTCGATCCACGTCAGCGACATCAAGCTTCCCGAGGGAGTCGAGGTCGTCGGTGACGAGGATGCATCGGTTTGTGTCATCTCCGCCCCGCGCGCTGCCGTCGAAGAGACCGCCGCTGCTGAAACGGCGGACACTTCGGCTGAGCCGGAAGTCATTCGCCAGAAGAAGGCCGACGAGGACGCAGCATCCGACAAGTGAGTCGGGGGTAGCGCTTGAAGGTCATTCTCGGGCTCGGCAACCCCGGGCGGCAGTACGTAGCAACAAGGCACAACGTCGGCTGGTGGGTACTCGACCACCTCGCCGACGTTTGGCATTTCGACGCGTGGAAGAAAGACCAGGAAGCGCTCGTCACGACTGCAATTGTCAACGGCGTGCGCACGCGCCTGATCAAGCCGCTCACGTACATGAACCTGAGCGGGCAGGTGTTGAGGACCTATCTGCGCAAGCCTTTCTGGGCAGCGCCAAAGGATCTGCTGCTCGTCGTCGACGATGTCGCGTTGCCGGTCGGCCGTTTTCGTATCCGCGCGCGTGGCAGCGCCGGTGGCCACAACGGTCTTCGCAGCGTCGAAGCGGCGCTGGGCAACCAGGAATATCCACGCCTGCGCATCGGTGTGGGGCCGAGTGAAGCAAGGAAAAACGTGTACCACGATCTGGCGGACTTTGTGCTCGCTCCGTTTGCGCGAGACGAGCGAGACGACATCATGGCATTGATGCCGAAGTTCGAGGGGGCCGTCGATGCCTGGCTCCACGATGGAGTCGAGAAGGCGATGAACACCTACAACCGCGACGGCAATGTCGCGGAGAGTGAATAGAAGATGCTGAAGCTTGGAATCGTGGGTCTGCCTAACGTTGGCAAGTCGACATTGTTCAATGCGCTGACATCCGCGAAAGCGGAGGCGGCGAATTATCCGTTCTGCACCGTCGAGCCGAACGTGGGCATGGTCGAAGTGCCCGACGCGCGGCTCGAGAAGCTTGCAGATATCGTGAAGCCGAAGCGCACCGTTCCTGCTGTCGTTCAGTTCGTTGATATCGCCGGACTTGTGAAGGGCGCCGCTGAAGGCGAAGGACTCGGTAACAAGTTTCTTGCGAACATCAGGGAAACTGATGCAATCGTTCACGTGGTGCGCTGCTTCGAAGACGAAGACGTCACGCACGTGATGGGTGCAGTTGATCCGGCCCGCGACCGCGAGGTAATCGAGTTCGAGCTCGCGCTCTCGGATCTCGCTGCGGTCGAGAAGCGTCTCGACAAGACCCGGCGCTCCGCGCGAACGGGTGACAAGGAGGCACTCGCCGAGCTTCCTGCCCTCGAGCGCGCTTACGAGTTTCTGAAGGATGGCCGCGGTCTGTGGGAAGCGAAGCTCACACCGGAAGAAACCGAAGCACTTTCTCCACTTTCGCTGCTTACGTCGAAGCCTGTGTTGTATGCTGCAAACGTCAGCGACTCCGAGCTGCACGGTGATGAGGGTCCACATCTTCGCGCGCTCCGTGAAGCGGTTCGTGCCAGCGGGGAACATGCGCAGGTTGTTCCCTTTTCCGCGCGAATCGAAGCTGAGCTTGCCGAGCTCGCGCCAGAGGACCGCCAGGAGTTTCTGTCGTCACTGGGTTTGGAGTCTGCAGGCCTCGACCGGCTGATTCATGCCGGATATCACCTGCTCGGACTCCAAACGTATTTCACTGCAGGCGAGCAGGAAGTGCGCGCTTGGACGATTCATCGCGGTGACAGCGCTCCAAAGGCTGCCGCGGTGATTCATACTGACTTCGAGAAGGGTTTCATTCGTGCCGAGACCGCGGGTTATGACGACTTCGTCGCCAACGGCGGATGGAAGGGCGCGAAGGAGAGGGGCGCGGTGCGCTCCGAGGGCAAGGAATACATAGTAGCGGACGGCGATGTGCTGCTGTTTCGCTTCAATGTGTAAGGCAATACGGCTTAGCCTTAGCGGCGCCTGGAAACGGTTGAAAGCGGCGGGTGAGATTTTCTCACCCACCGTTTTTTTCTATTTGATCTCGAACGTCAGCGTTGCCCACTTCGACTCGTAGTCGATCTTCTCTGTCCCCACGTACGGGACCATGTTGATGAACTTGACGTAGTACTGACCAGCGTTCGTAAGAGGCACACGCGCGACACCGGCCGCATCAGTGCGAACATTGCGCGTCTGGAATCGACCTTCATTCCTGAACCGGCCGCCTACAACCACCAGTTGATTGGGCACCGCCTTGCCATCGACCATCGCACGCACGCGCAGAACTGAGCGCGCGCGCAACGTGTAAGGATTGTCGAGAGGCACGAGTTCCGCGGGGTATCCAAGGACGACGCTGAAGTCGCCGGTCCTCTCATCACCCGCCTGCACGATTGCCTTTACGTGCTTCGAGTACCTCTCCGTCGCAGCCTTGCCCAACTCACCAGCAGCCGCTCGGGCAGCGAGAACGTCAGGGACGCCGTCATCCTTGAGGTAGGTGCTGAACTCCTTACCAGTAAGCGTGATCTCGCGCGGCAGGAGCGATGCGCCTACGACGTATGTTCCGGGCGACGAAGTCCTGAGCGCAAAGAGACTCGTGTCTCCAGTTGATGACCATAACGACGTGTCGACTCGCGCACGTCCCGTCGGCGAAACCACGCTCAGGTCACGCAGTCGATCCCGCGTCACTGAATTCTCGCTCGAGCTGAAGGTGCCGTTCAGGACACGAATCCGAACGCTTGCATTCGCCGGCACGAAGAAGTTGTCCATGCGAAGGAACAGGTCGTGCGCCTGCGCCATTGTGGCAGCTGCGAGCAGAAAAACAATCGAGAGTGCGAACCGCCGCTTCATTTTATTTCTCCGTTATTGTTGACCTGCGTTTACCTGATCTGGCCGCGTATCTCACCAGGGGGGTTCGCCGTGGTGTGAACGTTCACGTATGCGTTCCCGCTCAGCAGCAGCGTCTTGAGCGACGCAACCGTCACGCCGCCCGGAAGTGTGCTGGCATCGAGGGTTCCGCTCGCAAAAGATCCATTGACGCTTCCCGTCGGGCTACCCGGCAGGAAAAGCGCGACGACGACCGGCCCAGCCACCCCGACAGCGCCGGAATGAATGTGGGCCATCGTTATTCCGGTAATGTTCTGCGCGCTGAGGTGGAATTGTATCTCCGCAGGGTAGATGATCACCTGCGCAGCGCCGGACGCTGACGTTGGCTTTGGCGCCGGCACCTCTTCCGCCGGAGTCAATGCGACTGTAAAGGTGCGCTCGGCGCCGAGTCCCCCGGTCGATTCGCCCCCCGAACATCCGATCGCTGCGGCCAAGATTGCGAGGCCCATTGCCTTTCTGTACGACATCCTGCTCTCCTTGGATTTCTGTGCGCGTGTAGCCTGTGCAAACCTATCGGGCCGGGTTATCCCCGCAACGAGGGCCGCTCAGGCTGTGACGTTGGGTAAACGTGGCAATTCCGTTGCCCGAAGCCTGCCCCCCGGGTATCTTTCGTGTCCACAAAAAACGGCCGCACCCTGCGGCCTTCACACCTTCCCCCCACTCCGGCAACCAGCGGGGGGCGGAACAGGACCACAAGGAGGATTGCCTACCGATGTCTCGGAATTACGAGGCGGTGTACATCTTCGATTCTACACTCGAAGACGCCGCCATCAGCGAAAAGCTCACGCGCTTCCATGGAATGCTCGGCACGACCGAGGATCCGGAAGTCAGCCTGTGGGGAAGGCGCCAGCTCGCCTACTCGATCGGCACGCGCGAGAACGGCTACTACGTAGTGTCCCGCTTCGCCGCGGACCCGACGGTTCTCCCCGAATACGAGCGAGCCCTCAAGCTCGACGACGGTGTCATTCGCTACCTCATCACGCTGCACGAGCACGAAGTCGGTGCGCCTGCGATGAGTGAGGAAGAGCTCGCTGCTCAGGCAGCGCGCCGTGACGATGACGATGACGACGAGGATTAACCGACAATGAGAAGACCACAGAAGAGCTGCCCGTTCTGCGAAGGACGCGTGCGTTGGATCGATTACAAGGATGATCGTACTCTCGGCCGTTTCATCACGGACCAGGGAAAAATTCTCCCGAGCCGCCTCAGCGGCACGTGCGCGCGTCACCAGCGCCAGCTTTCAACGGCGATCAAGCGTGCGCGTTACCTGGCAATCATTCCCTATTTGAAGGGCCACACGGTCTAACATGACGGAACCCGCCGCGCCGGCTCCTGTCCGGGGATCGTGGCGGCGGCTCGCGTTGGGATTGGGCGCATTCGCGCTTGCCCCCTTCGTACCCGCCATGCGCGTCATCATGCCCATTGAGCAGACGCTTCTGCTCCTTGCGGCAGTGATGGCCGTGTGCGCGCTCGTTGCATGGAAGAGCGGAGGGAGGCTTTCGCTGGCGATCGTGTGGATCGCAATCGCTGCCCTCCTCCTGGCATCACCGGCTGGACCTCCTGACAGTCCATATAACTGGATGGCTCGCGGCTGGACACTGCTGCTCGCCGCGAGCTTCGGTCTGGTGGGAATAGTCGTCGGTGCGGAGGCGCTGTTGCCGCGGGCATTGTCGGCTCTCGCTGTCGCGACGGCGCTTGCTTTTGCGCTCATCCTGGTGTCACCGGGTGGACCGGACCGGGTCAGCAGCGCGATGGGAAACGAGTTCAACAGGCGGAACGAGCAGTCTATCGCTTCGCTCAGGCAGGTCAGCGCGCAGCCCGGATGGAAGGAGATGATCGATCAATCTCCTTCCCTGCAGCGCCTCACGGATGAGAGCGAGATTCAGCTCGCGGCGATTCCGAAGTGGTCGACGATTCTGATGCCGGCTTTGCTCGCGCTGGAGTCGCTCGCTGCCCTGGCGCTCGGCTGGGCGCTGTTTCACAGGATGAGCAGCGTACCGCTTGGGCCGCCACTGGCCAGGTTGCGCGAGTTCCGGTTCAACGATCACCTCATCTGGGGTGTCGCGGTCGGAGCGTCGATCTTCCTGCTCGAGGCGTTCGCTGAAGGCAGGAACGCCGGCCTCAATCTGCTCGTGTTTTTTGGTTTCCTGTACGTGCTGCGCGGGCTGGGAATACTCGCCTGGTTGTCGCGCACGCGAACGTTGAAGTTTTTGCTGGTTGCCCTTGCTGTGTTTGCATGGCCGCTGGTCGCTGCCCTTGCCTTCGGGCTTGGACTGGGTGACACGTGGCTCGATCTGCGAACGCGTGCGGCTGCCAGGCCGCTGGGATGAAATACATTTAACCGCGTCCGCCGGGATGGCGCCGCGATCACATTCAACTGGAACAGCAAGATGGAAGTCATACTACGACAGGCAGTGGAGAAGCTCGGGCATCCCGGCGACATCGTGAAGGTTTCGCCCGGCTATGCCCGCAACTTCCTCCTGCCGCGCGGCTACGCGTACGAAGCGACGCCCGGCAACAAGAAGCGGATCGAGCAGGAACGCCAGCGTCTGGAAGCGGCCGAGGATGCGCGCCGTGTGTCGGCGCAGGAATACGCCGGCAAACTCGAGCAGGTCTCGCTCACTTTCTCCGCCCGCGTTGGCGAAGAAGGCAAGCTGTTCGGCTCAGTGACCTCCGGCGACATCGTGCTGCAGCTCGCCGAGCAGGGATTCGAGGTCGAGAAGCGGCAGATCGACCTGAAGGAGCCGATCAAGGCTCTTGGCGTTTATCGTGTGCCGATCCGGCTTCACGCAGACGTGCATCCCGAGATCAAAGTCTGGGTTATCAAACAGTAACTGCGTTGCGGACTGCGGACTAACGGCACTTCGTACTGCGTACGTATTGCGAATTGCGTACTGAGGACTCATAGCACTTTGTACTTAGTGCTTTTAGTACCCGGTTCGCAGTGCCGTTTTGTACGTAGTACGCAGTGCCGTGAGTCCGCGATCCGCAATTCGGGCCGGATGGCCAGTGTTATGCATCC
>JAYUWU010000134.1:0-4099 GCA_043753365.1 Gemmatimonadaceae bacterium
TCCGTTTGCCCGAAGCTCAGACCCTGCTGAGACTGGCGCAATACGGGGAAAGCGTGTGGTGGGACGACAGGAAGACACCCGCGCGCGAGAATCGTGACGCGATTTTCGCTGCAAGCCTCGTCGCCGGTCATGCAAAGCTCGTGAAGGACAAAGGTCCTGCAACGTCTGACGCATGGCTCTGGTCGAAGAACCGCCACGCAAACATTCATCACCTGTTGCGCATCCCTGCGTTTTCATCACTCCGCATTCCGGTGCAGGGTGGTCCGAGCACGCTTAATCCATCTGGCGGGTCTGGAACTTCCGGCGCAAGCTGGCGCATGGTCGTCGAGCTTGGACCTGAAATCAGGGCCTGGGGTGTTTATCCGGGTGGGCAAAGTGGCGCGCCGGCGAGCAGTCGATATCGTGATCGCCTGCCGCGGTGGACGATGGGGCAGCTCGATCCGATCCTTTTCCCGCGGAAGCCCGAAGACATCGATCGCAAGCGCGTAATCTCCACGCTCACACTGAGTTCACGGTCGCGATGAGCTCATTCGTGAAGTACCTGCTGCTGGCCGAGGGTTTTGCAGTTACGACTTACGGCCTCGGCTGGTGGTCAGTGCCGATCGTCGCTGCGCTGTGGAGCTTTTTCTCCACGGATGCCCACCGCGTCAGGAACGCAGGAATTGCTGCAGCAGCAGGATGGGCGTCACTGCTCCTGCTCGATGTATGGCGCGGCCCGGTATCTACAATGGCAGACCAGCTCGGCGCGCTGATGGGTCTGCCACCCTTCCTGCTCTATGCGCTGACCCTGATTTTCCCCGCGCTTCTCGCGTGGAGCGCCGGAATTATTGCCCGCCGGCCAGTTCGCCCGCCTGCTGCTTCCGCTCACTCAGCATCTTCGTAGTAAACCGCTGGCCTTCGGAGATTCGCTCGACCTCGATCGCGATCGCATCCACCGACTGAGCGATCTGCTCCAGCTGATCCCGCACCTCCCGCGGAATGGGCGCGGCCACAGGGGTTCCCCGATCGATTCGCCGCGCAAAAGCGCGCATCAACGGCAGCCCGATGATAATTACAGCGATCATCACAAAGAACGCGATGGAAATGCTCTCAACCTGGGGCGGAATCACGTCCTGCTGCGATGGAACACCTATATGTATTCCCGGCTGCAAAGGTGGTATGGGCGGAAGGACCGCGGTCTGGCCAGCGTCTTCGGCAGCCTTCCGCGCCGCGGCCTGCGACTGCGCAACCTCCTGCGCCGCGACCTGTGCATCTTTTACAGACTGCCTGATCTGCTCACGGAGCTGGTCGCGTGAGATCGGATCCTGGAGCAACGTAGATTTGGACATGACTACATCCGGGCCGGTGGGTGGTGGTGCGCAGCGGGACGCGAGCAAGTCAATCTATGAACCGCAATCGGTCGTAGCCAGCAACACGCAAGGAGACTCACGCATCAACCGGAGTGCAACTGGAGCTGCGGTTGCGGTGGGGTTCTGGCTCCTGCTCTCCGAGCTGGGCTTGCCTCATATCGCGGGGATTGGAAGGTTGGGGGTGCTCCCTTTCGTTGTCCTCTCGGGGGCAATCATCGCCCAGACATTTCTGCTCAGATACCTGACAGGGTTTGCAGTCGCGCTCACCGCTCTTCTGCTGGTCGTCGCATTTACTGGACTGGTCGAAGGCCCGGCGAGAGCAATGCTCCGAAGTGACGCAGTGCCTCCATCGGCCGATGCGATAGTCGTTCTTTCCGGCGGAGTAAGCGCAGACGGCATGTTACCACAGCAGGCACTCGACAGGGTTTTGAAGGCAGTCCAGCTGTCGCGTCAAGGTATCGCACCGCTGATGGTGCTCACCAGGGAGAGAAAGCGCATCGACGGCGAATGGATAACGACAGGATCCGACCAGGAGCGTATCGTTTCGCTTGCAGGAACCGCAACCGTTGCAACTGGACTCGCGAGCAGCACCCGGGACGAAGCCTTGCGCGTGGCGCGCCTTGCTCGCGAGCGGGGTTGGAAGCGGATCATCGTAGTCACCTCCGCTTTCCACGCGCGTCGTGCGTGTGCAACGTTCGAGAAGCTTGGACTTACCGTCAGCTGTGTACCAGCGGATTCGCGGGATGTGGCTGTGATGAGCTTGTCAGAGCCGGACGACCGCGTGCGGGCATTCGCGATGTGGAGCTACGAACTTGCTGGAACGTTGCGGTATCGAGCGGCTGGTTGGATCTGACTGGGGCGAAACCGGCGAATGTCGTCGGACGTAGGGTGATACTCGAAGGAGGTTCGACATGAGCTCAGTCACAACCGTAGCGCAATCACTCGGTGTTGCGTACGCGGCCGGCATCAATCTTCCCGCGACCGTTGCGGTTCTTGGCATCGCCGACCGCGCGGGGTGGATCGATCCACTCCCGGGCGCGCTTGGGGCTGTGAGCAGCGTGTGGGTGATCGCACTTGCGTCTGCGCTCTACATCCTCGAGTTCGTCGTCACACTGGTGCCAGGCGTAGCGAGCCTCTGGGAGACACTGCAGAGCGTCATACGTCCTCCGGCGGCAGCACTGCTTGCAGTGGCGACGACGTACAACCTGAGTCCGCCGATGGTTGTTGCAGCGGGCCTCGTTGGTGGCGGCCTGGCGCTGACGACGCATGGCACCAAGCTCGGTCTCCGCTATGCAGTCGATTCCTCTCCCGAGCCGGTGACCAACGGTGTTGCCAATGCCGCGGAGTTCGCAACGATCGCCTCGATAGTGCTCTTCATCTGGAATCACCCCTTCCTCACGCTCTCGGCAGCGATACTTCTTCTCATTCTCCTGATCCTGCTCGTTCGCCGGATCGTGAAGACCCTGCGCGCCGTCTTTCGCGGCGACTGGAAAAGGGGCGTGGCAGCCTAGCTGCGCAAATCTTCCCGGTTCCGCACATTTATCGGTGAATCGCTGCGACAGTTTCCTGGCGGCGATGAATCCGATTCGCAACTGGGGCATTCTTGACTGACAAGCGCGGAATCTGGCGGGTAATCGGGGCCTCCTCGGCCGGGACGATGATCGAGTGGTACGATTTCTACATTTTCGGCAGCCTCGCCGCGATTATCTCCACGCAGTTTTATCCGGAAGGGAGTACCACGGCGAACTTCCTGAAAACCCTGGCGACGTTCGCTGTCGGGTTCGCAGTGCGCCCGTTCGGCGCGCTCGTCTTCGGGCGAATCGGAGACCTGGTAGGGCGCAAGTTCGCGTTTCTCGTCACGCTGCTGATCATGGGAGGCTCGACCGCCGCAATCGGATTGCTGCCGAGTTATGCGAGTATCGGTATGGCTGCGCCGATCATACTGGTGATTCTCAGACTGCTTCAGGGGCTTGCCCTTGGAGGCGAGTATGGCGGGGCTGCTGTCTACGTGGCTGAACACTCGCCGGATGGGAAGCGGGGTTTTTACACGAGCTTTATCCAGACCACTGCTACGCTTGGCCTTTTCATGTCGCTCATCGTGATCCTCGTTGTGCGCGCAATGGTTGGAGAAGAGGCGTTCAAGCAGTGGGGCTGGAGAATCCCGTTTCTGCTTTCGATCGTGCTTGTCGGGATGTCGTACTACATTCGGGTCCGGCTGAAGGAATCACCGCTGTTCACGAAGCTCAAGGAGTCCGGGAAAACATCGAAGGCCCCGCTGAAGGACAGCTTCGGGACATGGAGCAGCTGGAAGATTTTCCTGGTTGTACTGCTTGGTGCTACCGCGGGTCAGGCCGTCGTGTGGTACACCGGTCAGTTTTACGCGTTGTTCTTTCTCCAGACAGTGCTGTCAGTCCCGCTTACCACGTCGTACATCATTGTGGCCGTGGCCCTTCTCGCGGGCGCGCCGTTGTTTGTCGTGTTCGGGGCGCTGTCTGATCGAATCGGACGAAAGAAAATCATGATGGCGGGTAATCTCATCGCCGCAGTATCGTACTACCCGATATACGTAGCGATGAAAGCGTATTCAGACCCACTCAATCCTGTCATGCTCACGCTCCTTGTGTTCATCCAGGTGGTCTTCGTGACGATGGTATACGGGCCGATCGCGGCATTTCTGGTTGAAGCGTTTCCGGCGAGGATCCGTTACACGTCGATGTCTCTTCCTTATCATTTCGGCAACGGATGGTTCG
>JAYUWU010000135.1:0-4095 GCA_043753365.1 Gemmatimonadaceae bacterium
AGAGAATCAGGGAGTACGGCCTCCTGTGCCCCTGCCGATCTTGCAGGAGTCATCGCGAGCGACAACAGCCACAAAACGATCGTTGATAAGACCATCGTGGAGCGCCGCCGAAGTGCCGTGGACCTCATTGTCGCAACTTACCGCCTGAGCAGGGGATGGTGGGGCCGGTTTCTGAAACGCTCGAGGTTTGATATCGGATTGGATATCAACTGGAGCCAAGGCATCCGACCGGACGGATCCCTTGGCTTGATATCCAATCCGGTATCAAACCGCCCAGGCGTCTCAGGAGCCGGTCCCACCATCCCCGCAACACGGAGCAAGGTGCATCCAGAGCACCCCTCCTGTAGCTTTCAGGAATGGCAAGATCCCTCGCATGGGGCGAGCTCAAGCTCGGCCTCATCGCTACCATTGCAGTCACCGCGTCCGTATTCGGGATCCTGTTCTTCGCGCGCGTAGGCCAACTCCGCGGCGACACGAGCACGCTCTACGTTTACACCGACGAAGCCACCGGTGTACTGCCCGGCACGGAAGTCTGGCTGTCAGGTGAAGTTATCGGACAGGTGAAGCGGGTTCACTACAGGCCGATCGCGACCGACACCCTCCGCAGGCTATCGATCGAAACCATCATCATCGCCGACAGAATGCAGTACATCCGCCGAGATTCACGCGTGGACATCAGGCCAGGCGGCAATCTCATCGGAACACCGGTCATCAACATCACTGGCGGCACCTCGCGAGCACCTGCCCTCGCCAGCGGCGACACCATGGCAGCACTGAGCGCCAGCGCCTTCAAGCCACTGGGGGTACGAGTCACGTCGCTGATGGAGCAGATGGATCAGCTTTCCGACACTGCGAAAAAGCTTGCGGCACTGATCAACTCGTCGCAAGGGACTATCGGGGCGTTCAAGAAGAGCGGACTCCCGGTGATGCCGAAAGCAACCGAAACCTTCGACGGGCTCATGCAGAAAGCGACGACCGGCAACGGCACCGTCGGGCTTGCAATGCAGAATGATTTTGCCGGGCGGTTCGCGCGCCTCTCGGCGGCCAAAGACTCGATCACCTTCCTCCTCACCTCGGGCAACGGCACCGTTGGCCGTTTCAGGAAGGATTCGACTCTCATCAACAGCGTCGCGAGCGTGAAGGCACAGGTCGACTCTCTGAAGCTCAAGCTTTCCGGAAATGGAACGATTTCCCGCTCGCGAACGGACTCCGCCCTGACAAAGGAGATGGCTCGTATGAGTGCCGAGCTTGCTGCCCTCATGGCGGACGTCAAGAAGAACCCACGCGCATACATATCGTTCTGAACCGCTTTGATGCTTGACCGCTTTTCCGGGCGCGGTTAGGTTCGCCTACATAGGCGGCAAGCCTATCCCACCTGCAGTCTGAACACCCTCCCCTCCCCCCGCACTTTTCCGCACGTCAGTGGACATCGCAGAGCTCAAGCGCAAGACAGTTATCGAGCTTCAGGACATGGCCGAGGGATTGAAGATTCCCGACACCGCGGTTGCGGCGAAGCCTGAGCTGATCTTTCGCATCGAGCAGAACCTGCTCGACTCCAACATCGCGCTGCACGGCGAAGGAGTTCTCGAGATCCTGCCTGAGGGTTATGGGTTCCTGAGAAGCCAGGACTACAGCTACCTCGCGGGTCCCGACGACATCTACGTGTCGCCCTCGCAGATAAAGCGGTTCGGCCTGCTCACCGGTGATCTCGTCCGCGGGCAGGTCAGGCCGCCGAAGGCATGGGAGCGATATCTCGCGCTGCTCAAGGTGGAGAGCGTGAACGGTCAGGATCCTGAAGCGATCAAGACCCGCGTCCCGTTCGACAATCTTCGACCGCGATATCCGGATACCCGCCTTCGACTCGAATCGAAGGACGGCGACCTGTCGATGCGTGTGGTCGACATATTCGCGCCAATAGGAAAGGGGCAGCGCGGGCTGATCGTGTCGCCTCCGCGTGCAGGCAAGACGATTCTCCTCGAGAAGATCGCAAACTCGATCGCCGAGAATCACCCGGAGGTCACGACGATCATTCTGCTGATCGACGAGCGGCCCGAGGAAGTGACTGAGATGATCAAGAGTGCAACTCGTGCTGAAGTGATCAGCTCGACGTTCGATGAAGGTGCATCGCGCCACGTGCAGGTCGCCGACATGGTGCTCGAGAAGGCGAAACGCCTCGTCGAAGCTGGCAAGGACGTCGTCATTCTTCTGGACTCGCTCACCCGGTTCGCTCGCGCGCACAACGCAGTGGCGCCCCAGTCCGGAAAAATTCTTTCAGGCGGCGTCGATGCCGCCGGACTCTACAAGCCGAAGAAGTTCTTTGGCAGCGCGCGCAAGATCGACGGTGGTGGATCGATGACGATCATCGCTACGGCGTTGACCGAGACCGGCTCGCGCATGGACGACGTGATCTTCGAGGAGTTCAAGGGCACTGGCAACATGGAGCTGGTGCTCGACAGGAAGATCGCCGATCGTCGCGTGTTCCCTGCTGTAGATATCCTCAAGTCGGGGACACGAAAGGAGGAGCTGCTCCTCTCGCAGGCCGAGATCAACCGCGTCTTTCTCCTCAGACAGTTCCTCGCGGACATGCCCGAAGCTGAGGCGGTGGAGTTTCTGCTGCGCCAGATGAAGAAGTCGAAGAACAACACCGAGTTCTTCCAGCAGATGGCGCAGGGCGGAGCGTGAATTCCGCGCTCGCCAGATTCATGTCTGTGGATTACGGCGAGAAGCGCGTCGGGCTCGCCATTGCCGATACGATCGGCATGATTGCAACTCCCGCGGGGTTCATCCCCCGTCGCGCTGGCAAGCGCGCTCCCGTTGCGGAAATCATCAGGCGCGCCGAAGCGCTGGAGGCGCGCGGTTTCGTTCTCGGGTTGCCGCTCGATGGAAATGGCAACGAAACCGAGTGGACAACTGAAATCCGCAGGGTTGGATCCGAGCTTGCCAGGCGTACGAATCTTCCGGTGCAATATCAGGACGAGCGCTATACGACTGCGACATCACTGCGCGCGATTCGCGACATGGACGGCACGACCCGTGGACGAAAGGGTGATGTCGACTCACTCGCCGCGGCTGTGCTCCTTCAGCGTGCACTCGATGTAAAAGTTGATGTCTAGATTGCTGCGTACGCTGGGTATAGCTGCATTGGCTGTCGCGACTGCATGTTCGTCGATCCCTGAAGGCGCACCGATCCGCGTGATCGTACCAAAGGGCGCAACATTTTCCGCGGCGACAGATTCGCTGAGCAACGCGGGACTTGTCGGCTCGCAGCTTTTCTTCAAGCTCTACGCGCGCGTCAGCGGGAAAGACAGGAACATCAAACCGGGCACTTATCTCATAAGGCGCGGGACGCCGTGGTCGGACATTATCGGCGCACTTCACGGTGGCCATGGGCTAGTCAACACAGTAACGATACCCGAAGGCTTCACGCTGGCGCAGATCGCCGAGGCGCTTTCGAAGGCTTTGAAGGTGCCCGTCGATTCGGTGATGACCGCGGCACGCGACACCGCATTACTCGCGCGCCTCGATGTACCAACGCCTACGCTCGAGGGATACCTCTTTCCCGACACATACGCGTTTCCCGAAGGTACGAGAGCGCAGGTAGCCATCGCGGAAATGGTGAACAGGTTCGAGCGTGAATGGACACCTGAATGGACCGCGCAGCTTTCGCGTGACTCGCTGACCAGGCACGAGATGATCACACTCGCATCGATTGTCGAGCGGGAAGCGAGAATCGCCAGGGAGCGACCGGTCATCGCCGGCGTCTATCGCAATCGCCTCAGGATCAACATGCCGCTTCAGGCTGATCCAACTGTGCAGTATGCACGCGGGCAGCACACGGCGCGCGTGATGTACAAGGATCTGGAGATCGACTCGCCGTACAACACCTACAAGTATCCCGGCCTCCCACCAGGACCCATCGCGTCACCAGGCGGGGCCAGCATCGAGGCGGCCTTATTCCCGGAGACAGTTCCCTATCTCTACTTCGTCGCCGCGCCGGACGGAAGTCACGACTTCAGCCGAAGTTTCGACGAGCACAGCGTCAAAGTGCAGGCAGCGCGTGCAGCCGCGAGGCGCTCAGGGCGATGATCGACCGCT
>JAYUWU010000136.1:0-10945 GCA_043753365.1 Gemmatimonadaceae bacterium
TGACTGTTCGCCGGTCTTCAGCCGGAACGATATCGGTGTCGGGAACGATTGGAAGGAACTCGACCCCACGAAGGTACGTGTACGTCGTCGAGGATCCAGCGCCGTTTGCGACAGGTGCGCTTCATTCTGCGCTGATCGCAAAAGGAATCGCAGTGGATGGTGGCATCAGGCTCGGTCGCACGCCGGCGAACGCCCCGAAACTCGCGAGCCTTCAATCGCCGACGCTCGACCGAATGGTCGCGGCGATGAATCGTGAGAGCATCAATCATTTCGCGGAGCTGCTGTTGCGGAATGCTGCCCGCGGCCGGGACCGGAGCGTTCAGGGAACTGCCGAGAACGGCCAGGCCGTTCTACGCCAGTTTTTTGCGTCGAAGGTCAAGGCTGACACAATCAGCCTGCAGGTCGCGGATGGGAGCGGGCTTTCAACTCTTGATCGTGTCACGCCTCGCGCGATGACACAGATGCTCGGCTATGCGCACGGCGCCGAGTGGGGACCATGGTTCCACGCATCGCTGCCGGTGGCTGGTGAATCAGAGCTGATGCGTCGGCGTATGAGGGGTGGCCAGGCGCAGGGCAATCTTCACGCGAAGACGGGCACGACCAACGATGTCGTGGCCCTCGGCGGTTACGTCACTGCCGTGAATGGCGAGGTGATTGCGTTCACGTTCATCTACAACGGCCGCGATCGCGGGTCTGCCCGGTCGATGATCGACGTGATGGGGCAGACCTTGGCGAACTTTGCACGATAAGCGTCAACAACAACAACAACAACTACTGCTACTACTACTACTACTACTACTACCTTAACGCGAAGACCGCGAAGGGTTCGCGAAGAAACGCGAAGCAATCGGAAAGAATCCGCGCCCTGCGAGCACCGCTTTGTGTCACCCTTCCCGTTCTTCTGGTTTTAAACCCAGAAAAACACCCGCAGGCCACTTGGCCGTGTCAGCCATGCCGCGGCCCTACACTTCGCGTCCCTTCGCGAGCCCTTCGCGTTCTTCGCGTTAAGGTTGTTGACCTTACGAGTTCGACATCCTGATCTCGACGCCCCGCTTACGCAGCTCTTCGATATAACGCGCGGGAGGAATGCATTCATCAGGAGTATGAACCCCGGGAGGAGAAATTTCCCCGCGCGCCTGCATCTGGCCGGTGATCGAGAGTGAGTAGCCGGTGGTCCGCATCATTGCACTGATGCCGCGCGATTCATCGTAGTTGTCGATGAGGTCGAACTGAACAGTCTTCGCCTGGCCTGACTTCTTCCCCTTCACTGCAACACGAAGAGCAACGAGATCTTTCCCCTTCGGCTTCGTAAGGCGAGGACCCATCGCGGCGACAGCGACGTCGCGTGGCGAAACCTTTACTCCCTTCACGTCGATCGGCTCGAGCTCGAGCAATCCAAGCTCACGAATCGCTTCCATGATTTTCGCGTGGCCGGGATAACGGAGCGTCTTGTACTCCATCACCGGGATCTTGTTCTCGTAGCGGAATGCCATCGTCGAGAGACCGCCGGCGGTGTGAAACGCCTCGAGCTCTCCGACAGGTGCCGGGAAATCCACCGGCTCGATTTCCGAAAGCGCCTTCACCTTCTCGCGCTTGCCGTCCCTGACCACCCACGACAGTGTCGTGTAGTAGTCGAGCACGCCCTCGAGGGAATAGACGATCTGATAGTTGAGCGGCGGCTCCGGATTTTGTGGCAGGCCTCCGACGAAAATTTTCACCTCCTCGACGCTGTCCATCTGGTCGATGCCGTGCTGAGCGAGGATGTTCACCATTCCCGGCGCAAGCCCGCAGTCCGGAATGATCGTGATTCCTTTTTCTTTTGCCTTGTCTTCGAGTTTCTTCTGCTCGAATACGATGTCGGTATTCCCGCCGAGGTCGCAAAAATGTACGCCGGACTCGGCCGCATGCCGCGCGAGATCGAGGTTGAAGTAGTATGGAATCGCGCTCATCGCGGCGTCCGCGTTCTTCATCAGCGCCTGGACTGCCTCCCCATTGCGCACATCGATCGGCGTGGGAAGGAGCCGTTTCCCTGAGTATGGTGCGAGAAACGGGGCCAGGTGCCCCGTGTCTATGTCAGCAAGCCGTACTTCAGTTATTTCGTCATTCTGCAGCAGATCATAAGCGCAAGCGGAGCCTTGAAGCCCCGCTCCTAAAACCAGCATTCGCATTTAGGTGATTCTCCGATGTAGTGCCTTTCGAGAGCCGAAATCTATCCGGGATTGCGAGCATACGTCACCCCGCACGATGCGCTCGTGAACCTTAGGCGCACTCGTTGCAGTAGTGGGATGTACAATGAGTGCAAATATTCAGGCTGAAGTCGCTGACTGGCGCGCGCACATCGTTGATTCGTGGGACGGAATCCGCAGGATCATTGCGGATACAAAACGAATTGCCGTACTGGGTATAAAGGAGGGCGACCACCGGCCGGCGTTTTTCGTTCCTGAGTACGCGCAACGCGCGGGATTCGAGATAGTACCTGTCCCGATCTTTTATCCGGACGCCACCGAAATACTGGGTGAGCGCGTGTACCGCACCGTGTCGTCGATCCCCGGCGAAATAGACATGGTGAATGTATTTCGGAAACCGCAGGATATTCCCGCGCACCTCGGCGACATACTCGCGAAAAAACCGAAGTCAGTCTGGTTCCAGCTCGGTATCAGGAACGACGATGCTGCTGAGCAGCTTGCGAGGGCCGGGATCGACGTTGTGCAGAACCGCTGCCTGCTGGTGGAGCTGAGACGCATCGGCCGCTGAGTTTGCTCACCAGCCTACTACATATACCACTGCTTCAACTGGTGATTCGTACGATGCTGCAACCGCACGTGGCGCGAGTGCGAGGATGTAGCGCCCGCCGCGTGTAGCGGCCAGAGCTTTGCCGGATCCAATAGTGAAACTCTGTGATGCGGAGTCGACGCCTGCCGTTGTCTCGCGCGCGACGATCACGCCTCTCACACTCTCTATCGCGAACGTGCGGCCGCCGCTGGCGACCGGAATAGCAGCGGCGGCCTGCATGTCCACGGGCACCGATATGTCGAGAACCGGCCCGCTTACCCATTGTTGTTCGATGACACGAGCGTTCAGTGGAAGAGTGCCGTGGAATGCACCGCTTTTCGGATCGAGCGACGCCCATGTCGCGGATGGCTCATCATCCTGTACGCGTGCAGGGCTGCTGCCGAGCGCGATGAGTCCATCCTGCGTCCACCGCACGCGCCATCCCAGCGCGACCGGATACATCCTCGGTGCGGCGCCATCTGACGCACCAACCGCGCGCGTATCGGCCGGTACAGTGATGGTCCCCGCCTGCGCGATTGCCCGCGCCATGGACATGCCGCTCGACGCAAACGATCCATTGCGAACCGTTGCAGTGTCGAGGCCGGTACGTCTTGCGACCTCCTGCAGCATCGCTGGAGGAATGCTGTCGAGCTCTCGCGGATTCATGACATATGCGCGCGCGAATGCGATTGTGCCCCAGTCAGGCGATGGGGCTACGTCCCATACGCTGTCCATACGCGCCTGGAAATTCCGCGACTCGCTTCCATAGAAGAACCCGTTCGGTATCGCCTCGTTCTCCACGCCGACCGGATCAACCATCGCGATGATGCTCGAGCTGTCGCGCGAGAGCATCCACTTCACGCGCGAAGCCATTCCGTATGTGCCTTCGTTCACGCGGACCGAAGTTACAACGGGCGCAGTCCGCGCTACGGCAGAGCCGTCAGCAGCCGAGGTTGCCGGTGTCTTCTCGACACATGCAGAACTGCCTATAGAAAGCAGTGCACAGGAGAGTAGGAGCTTTGGAGCCTTCATTGGGGGAGACGAATGGGGTAACCATCAACTCGATTTCATTCGAAGTGTAGCGAAATCCCCGCCACCGCGGTAAGAGGCGCCTCTTTCTCACCTGACGTACAAGCCGTCGAATCCGCTGTTTATCAGCTAAATCCGCTTACCCCTGGGTTTCACCGTGCCGGACCAAGTGTTAATAACAGACCAAGTTGCGACCGCTCCCTTTGGCCCTGTAGAGTGCGGCATCCGCAGACCTGAAGAGATCCTCGACCGAATCGATTCCGCGCGAGGGATACGTCGCAACGCCGATGCTGCCGGTGACGTGAATTTCCTCGCGCCCGGCAATCGAGAAACGCTGTGACGCAATCTTCTCCCTCACTCGATTGGCGAATGACATCGCTCCCTGCTTTCCAGTCTCCGGTAGCACCATCACGAACTCCTCACCACCGTATCGCGCAACCGTATCGACCGAGCGCGCAGCGCGCTGAAGCAGCGTCGCAACCCCGAACAGCACATCGTCGCCGGCAAGGTGCCCGTAAGTATCGTTGACGAGCTTGAAGTGATCGAGATCGAGCAGCAGCAGCGCCAGCGGCGCATTGTACCTTCGCACGTGCTCCATCTCCGTCACCAGGCGCACAGTCAGCGCGCGGCGATTCATCAACTGCGTAAGTGGATCGGTCTGCGCGAGCGCCTCGAGCCGGTGGTTGTCAGCGCGTGTTGACTCAATCGCATGCGCGCGCTGAATCGCAGCAACGCCGCTCTTCACGACTGTCGACGCAAAGTCCACATCGCCAGCATCGAATTTTGCGGCGTCCACTGTCCGTCTCAGCAGAAACACGCCGGTCTTCATGTCGTCGAGCGGAAAGGGCAGCGCCATGACTGACCTGATCGTCACCTTCGTTCCCTCCGCTTTCCACTTCGCACGGAGCGTCGCGTAAAGCGGGCAGTACTCGAGATCGGGGATGAGCACGGGAATTCCACCGTGCAGCGCCGATACGACCTCGGGATACTTGTCGAGCTCTATCTCGAGGTCATGGAGGTGCGGCTGCTCGAACGCTGTCGCTACCACGCCCTTCGTGGAGCCCGGCGAAGCCAGGATCACTGACGCATGCGAAAGGTTCAACGCACGCGCAAGCCGACGCACCAGAAGATGGAAAATCTCCTCGGTGGGGAGGTTGCCCATCACGTCATGCAGGATCTCGACAAGGTGCCGGCGCGACTCCCCTTCCTCACGAACGCGCTGAAGCTCGGTCTCCAATTTCCGGAGAGCCGCCCTCAGCGCCTCGACTTCGTTCGTGTCGCCAGTTCCCAATGCTACTCCGTGTCGATGTCTCCCGTCTCGTCACCACCGACGGCAACAGACTCATCCCCCGAGCCGTCCCCTTCATCATCCTCAGGGATTACTCGGGCGACCGCCGTGAGGATGTCGCCGTCATCGAGATTGACGAGTCGGACCCCCTGAGCGATACGTCCCGTCACGCGAATCTGGGCAACTGAGGAACGGATGATTACGCCATTCCGCGTGATCAGCATGATTTCGTCCTCGGGAAGGACCTCCATCACCCCGACGACATCGCCAGTGCGCTCAGTTCGGTTCACTGTGATGATCCCCTTCCCGCCACGGCGCTGCACCCTGTAGTCGTCGATGTGCGAGCACTTCCCAAGCCCGCGCTCGGTCACCACAAGAATCGTCGCCTCGCGCTTGATCACCACCATGCCGACAACACCGTCATCCTTCCGCAGCTCGATTCCCTTCACGCCGGTAGTGTCACGACCCATCTCGCGCACGTCCTGCTCATGGAACCGGCACGACAGCCCGTGCCTGGTCGCCAGTACTATGTCGTTCGTACCGCTCGTAACCTGAACGTCGATCAGCTCGTCACCCGGCTCGATCTTGATTGCCTTGATCCCCGTCGTGCGCACATTCGAGTACTGTGAAAGCGCGCTCTTTTTCACGGTCCCCTTCCTCGTGCAGAACAGGAGGAACTGGGTCTCGGTGAACTCGCGGACCGGCACCATCGCCTTGATCTGCGTGTCAGGGTTCACGTTGATGAGATTCACGATCGGCTTGCCCTTCGTCGCACGTCCCGCCTGGGGAATCTCGTGCACCTTCAGCCAGAAGCACCTGCCATCATCAGTGAAGCAGAGGATGTAATCGTGAGTCGAGCCGATGAAGAGTTTCTCGATGAAATCTTCATCCTTCAGAGTCTGCCCGCTCAGTCCACGCCCGCCACGTCGCTGCTTGCGATACGTCGAGACTGAGGTGCGCTTGATGTAGCCCGAGTGGGATATGGTGATCACCATGTCCTCCTCCGCGATCAGATCCTCGATCGTGAACTCGCCCTCGTCACTTGTGATCTCGGATCTGCGCTCGTCGCCGAAGCGCTTCACGGTATCGAGCAGCTCATCGCGGATGATCTGCATCCTGCGCGGACGCGATGCCAGAATGTCGCGCAGCTCCTTCACGAACGCGCGAACTTCCTTGAGCTCCGCCTCGAGCTTCTCGATCTCCAGCCCGGTGAGCTTCGCGAGGCGCATGTTGAGAATCGCCTCTGCCTGCCGCTCGCTCAGCTTGAACCGCTTCTGCAGTTGTCCACTCGCCGACGGTGTGTCCTCAGCCGCACGAATGAGCTTGATCACCGCATCGATGTTGTCGACGGCGATCTTGAGGCCCTCGAGGATGTGCTCGCGCTCCAGCGCCTTGTCGAGCTCGTACTGCGTGCGCCGGACGACGACGTTGTGGCGGTGGCTGACGTAGTGCTCCAGCACCTCCTTGAGCGGCATGATCTTCGGAACGAGCTGGCTCGTGAAAGGATCGGGCACCAGCGCGAGCATGATCACGCCGAACGTCGACTGCATCGTCGTGTGCTTGTAGAGCCCATTCAGCACAACACGCGGAATGGCGTCACGCTTGAGCTCGATCACAACGCGCATTCCGTCCTTGTCGGACTCATCGCGCAGATCGCTGATGCCCTCGAGCTTCTTGTCGCGCACGAGCATCGCGATGTCGCTGACCAGCTTCGCCTTGTTGACCTGGTACGGCAGCTCGTTGATAACGATCTGCGACTTGTTCGAGCTCTCCTTCTCCTCGATCACCGCCCGCGCGCGCATCACGATCTTCCCGCGACCCGTCTCCTGATAATCCTTGATGCCCGCCCGGCCATAGATGTAGCCGCCAGTCGGGAAATCCGGTCCCTTCACGATCTTCCTGAGATCGGCGACGTCGATGTCGGGGTTGTCGATGAGCGCAATCGTCGCAGCAACCACTTCGCCAAGGTTATGCGGCGGAATGTTGGTCGCCATTCCGACCGCAATTCCCGACGATCCGTTGACGAGCAGGTTCGGCACTCCCGACGGCAGGACCTTCGGCTCCTGAAGCCTGTCATCGAAATTCGGTGCGTAATCGACAGTGTTCTTGTCGATGTCGGCCAGCATCTCCATCGCGATTCGCGTGAGCCTGGCTTCGGTGTAACGGTACGCCGCGGCCGGATCACCATCGACCGATCCAAAATTCCCCTGGCCATCGACGAGCGGGTAACGCAGCGAGAAATCCTGCACCATTCGAACGAGCGCGTCGTAAACCGAGCTGTCGCCGTGCGGATGATACTTGCCGAGCACGTCTCCGACGACGGTCGCTGACTTCTTGTAAGGCCGCCCGGGAACCAGGCCGAGCTCGTTCATGGCATAAAGCACTCGGCGATGCACGGGCTTCAGGCCGTCGCGAACGTCGGGCAATGCCCGCGACACGATGACGCTCATCGAGTAGTTGATGAACGATTCTTTTACCTCATCATGGATGAGGCGCGGCAGAATCCGCTCGCGGTTGTTGGGCGCGGTCATTTGGATTTTGTTCGGGCTGCGAAAAGGGGGAACGGCAACCCTCAAATATACCGGTTTGAGGGCTTTTCCGCAACGGAAATCGACGACGCTAAGTTATTGCCGCTAAATCACTTACGGGGGTACGACGGCCACCGTTCCGGCCCACGTGGAAACGACCGTTCAAGGTCCCGGCCGACTGCACCGCCGCATCCTGCAGATATCGCTCGAAATCAGCAGCTGGGAGAGGATAGGAGATGTGATAACCCTGACCAAGCGTGCACCCGAGCTGGCGCAGCCGCTCGAGCTGCTCCTTTGTCTCGATGCCTTCCGCCACTACCCGGAGCCCCAGGATGCGACCGAGCCCGATCACTGCCTCAGCAAGCGGCGCCTTCGCATTCTCCGCTGTCAGGCCCGCGATGAATGACCTGTCCATCTTCAGGCTGTCCACAGGAAACCGCTCGAGGTACGCAAGCGACGAATACCCGGTGCCGAAATCATCGATTGACAGCCGAACTCCAAGCGACTTGAGCGAGTGCAGCCTCTCGAGGGTTGCACGGTTGTCGTGAACCAGCATGCTCTCTGTCAATTCGAGCACCAGATGACTCGGAGAAAGACCCGACGATTCAAGCGACGACGACACGTGCTTCACAATTTCAGGCTGCGACAGATGCCGGCCGGAGACATTCACTCCGACGAGCAGCGAGATCCCGGTTCCCTTGAGCATGGCCGAGTATCGCACCTGCCATTCGACAGCCTGGCGGCACGCTTCGTCGAGTACCCATCGGCCCAGAGGAACGATCAAGCCGGTTTCTTCGGCAAGTGCAATGAAGTCGAGTGGCTCGAGAATCCCGCGCTCCGGATGTCGCCATCTTACCAGTGCCTCGAATCCGAACAGCCGGTCGGTCGACATCCTGATGATCGGCTGATAATGCACGACGAGCTTTCCGGAACCCTCCTCACCACCTATCGCCCTTCTCAACTCGCCTTCGAGCTCGAGTCTGCGGAGCGCCGCGACGTGCATCTCGGGTTCGAACAAAGCCGCGCACGCCTTGCCCGCTCCCTTCGCCCGATACAATGCAAGATCCGCATTTCGCAGCACTTCATCTGCCCCCTGATGTGGAAGCAGCGCGGCGATTCCGATGCTCATCGTCACGACAATGTCGGTATTCTGCACATTGAACGGCACGTTGAACGCCTGAAGAATCCTTTCCGCGATCTGGTCGGCATGTGCCTCTTCATCGTCGATCAGAACCGCGAACTCGTCGCCGCCAAGTCGCGCGACTGTGTCCGCCGGCCGCAGGCAATTCGTCAGACGCGCTGCAACTTCTATCAGCAGCCAGTCACCCGCGGAATGGCCCAGGCCATCATTGACGGCCTTGAAGTTGTCGAGATCGATGAACAGAACCGATGGCGAGCTTTTCCCTCGCACCGCGCGTTGAAGTGCATGCTCCACACGATCCCGGAAGAGAACCCGATTGGCGAGGTTCGTAAGCGGATCGTGGAAAGCCTGATGCGCGAGCTGATCCTCGAGCTGTTTCCGTTCGGTCACGTCGTGCAGAATGGAGAGTACGCCCGCCCTGCCGTTGTAGATGACGGGCACCGACGTCACTTCCACGTCGACCATTCTTGCCTGATTGAGGCGCCGGAACTGGCAGAGACACGCCACTGATTTCGACGACACCCGGCTAAGCGAAGCAAGATTGTCTACGAGTCTCGGAGACGTTTCTCGTGTGACGAACTGGAGCAGCGGCTCACCGAGCAATCGCTCATCGCCGACGAAGCCAAGCAGCGCGCTGCACGCCGGGTTCACGTAGAGAATCCGCCCTTCAGCGTGCAGTGCAACTGCCTGCGGAGAGTGCTCGACAAGATTCCGGAAGCGCGCCTCACTTTCCCTGAGGGCCTCGGCTGCGTGTCTTGACTCACTGACGTCCCGGGTAACCCACAGCACACGGTCATCGCCGAGCGGCGTAACTGTCCCGTTGAACCATGTTGTCGTACCGTTGCGGCGATCGAGGCAATACTCGACCTCGACACGCTGGCGGGAGTCGAGAGCCCTCGTGATCGCGCTCAGCCCGAGCGCTGCGATGTCCGACGGCATGACCTCATGCAGCGTCTTTCCGACCACGTCCCTGCCTGACCCGGTGGGCCCTTCACCATCTGCCGGCGCGACCTTGTGATAGCGGCCGTCCTTGTCGAGGATGAAGAAGACTTCAGTGATCGCAGTCAGCAGCGCGCGCTGCTCTTCCGCCTGCTCCTCGGCTTCGGCTCGTGCATTCTCCTTCTCGAGGATCGCCGCGGCCAGCTCCTCGTTGGAAAGCTCGAGTTTCTCAGCCTGCTCCTCCAGCACATCCTGCTGGCGAAGCACTTCAGTGGCCTGTGACTCGAGCCTGCGCCGAATGACGTCTATGAGCATGAGAAGGACGAGCAGCTCCGCGAGAAGGGCCATCGTCGTGAAGAAGCGCATGTTGCGCTCGCCGGTGAGCCTGCCTGTGTAGCGCTCATCTTCGGCGCGCACGAGATTCGCCAGTTCGGCTCTCAGCTCCCTGAACATTGTGGATGCCACCGGCTGAGCGGTCGACGTCCACTGCTTCTCTTTTGTTCGAATATCGGCGAGCGCTTCTGCGCGCCCCGAGTTTTTGCTCGCAAGGCGGTCGAGCGAATCCATCAAAAGCTCGAAGCGCTTCGCCATTTCTCTGGCGGCGAGAGATTCTGCTGCCTGCCTCCCGGCCCCCTGGGGACTCGCGCGTCTCAGCAATTCCCGCTCGATGGTCAGGACGTATGCATTTCTCGTAAGGCGCGCGAGCTCACGGCTCTCCATTACCCGCTTGGAGGTTCGCTCGTGGACGAAATACATCACGCCTGCTGTGGCTGCGATGGAGAACAGCGCAATCGACGCGACGCCGAACAGGCTTCGCGTGAGAAAGAGCATTCTTTGACGCAGCATCTCGCCGCCGGCCGCGAGTGGCTTCGCCACTTCGACCAGAGACTGATTGACTCCCATCCGTGCCTTCGCTGAGGTTGACTCGAACACGCCCTCCTTGGGGCGGCGAATCTAGGACTGCGGGAGGGGGTCCCTAGTCACAAACATTTAAACTCAACACTGAGCTGTCGAACTCAAAACTGGCAGGCAAACTCAGGACTCAAAACTATGGCTCGAAACTCGAAACTGAGCTGGCTCGAGGTACAGACCGGGATGATAGGTAAGTCATAGACCGGGAGGATGGGTAAGTCGGCACCGTTCGACTAATCCATTATTGGGGCACGCACCGATTGGAGGATGCCGTGCCCTGGAGGACTACCGACCTCGTGACTATCCGGGAAGAGTTCGTGAAGCAGGCGCTGAGTG
>JAYUWU010000137.1:0-10926 GCA_043753365.1 Gemmatimonadaceae bacterium
TCGGCGATAGGCACAGCTGAAAGCAACGCCTGAGTGTAAGGCATCGTCGGCCTGCGGTAGAGATCCTCGGCTTTGGAGAGCTCGACTATCTTGCCGAGATACATCACGGCGACGCGATCCGACATGTGCTTCACGACCGACAGGTCGTGCGCGATGAAGAGATAGGTGAGGCCACGGTCACGCTGGAGATCGCGCAGGAGATTGATGACCTGCGCCTGCACCGAAACGTCGAGCGCCGAGACTGGCTCATCGCAGACTATGAAGCGCGGCTCGACTGCCAGCGCTCTTGCAATGCCGATTCGCTGACGCTGGCCGCCAGAGAACTCATGTGGATACCGTGTTGCATACTCGGCTCGCAAACCGACTTCATCGAGCAGTCGTTTGACGCGCTTGTCAGCTTCGGCGCCCTCGGCGAGATTGTGAATCGTAATACCTTCACGGATTGCGGTGCCCACAGTCATTCGTGGATTGAGCGACGACACCGGATCCTGGAAGATGATCTGCATTTCCCGGCGCACTGCACGCAGCTCGGATGGATTCATCGCGATGACGTCGCGACCTGCAAACTTCACTTCGCCCGAAGTCGGTTCGATCAGCCGCAGAATCGCGCGTCCGGTCGTCGTCTTGCCGCAACCCGACTCACCGACCAGGGAAAGGGTCTCGCCCTCTGCGATGTCGAATGAGACGTCGTGAACTGCGCGCACCTCGCCGACCTTCCGGGAAAAAATGCCTTTGGTGATCGGAAATACTTTCCTGAGGTTTCGCACTGACAGAAGCGGTTCCTTCACAGCGCCGCCCCGGTCTGTTCGACAAGCGGCAGGTGCGGGTGCGCGCGCCGCTCGGGCTCTTCAGCAAGGTGACAGCGCGAGGTGTGGCCGGCACCAATCTGATAGAGCGGTGGATGCTCGGATTCGCATCGTTCCCACGAGTAGCGGCACCTGTCGCGAAACCGGCAGCCGGACGGCCATGCGGTCGGAGGTGGAACCGTACCCGGGATCACGTTGAGCCGCTCGCGCGAGTCAGTGATGTGCGGCATCGCGTACATCAACCCTTCAGTGTATGGATGATGCGCATCCTCGAAGAGCGTGCGCACGTCCGCCTCCTCAACGATCTCGCCACCGTACATGACGAGGACCCGCTCGGCTGTCTCGGCAATTACGCCGAGGTCGTGAGTGATCATGAGAATCGCGGTGCCGAGGCGCTGTTTCAGGTCGGTGAGAAGCTCGAGAATCTGCGCCTGGATCGTCACGTCGAGCGCGGTCGTTGGTTCGTCCGCGATGATCATCGCGGGATTCATCATCAGCGCCATCGCGATGAGAACGCGCTGGCGCATGCCTCCCGAAAGCTGGTGCGGATATTGTTTCGCCCGCTCGGCCGGCGACGGTATGCCCGTCAGCGTGAGCATTTCGACGGCGCGTGCCCACGCATCACTACGCGAGCCGTTGCCATGCACGCGCGCGACCTCGGCAACCTGATCGCCGACGGTAAACACCGGGTTCAGTGCCGACATCGGCTCCTGGAAGATCATTGCAATACGATTACCCCGTACTGCTCGCATCCCCGCTTCGTCGATCGTGACGAGGTCCTTTCCCTCGAAGACAATCCTGCTGCCTTCTTCGATCCTGCCGGGTGGCTGAATCAGCCGGAGCAGTGAGAGGGCGGTGACAGATTTTCCGCAGCCGGACTCGCCCACGATACCCAGGGTCTCTCCAGCACGGATGTCGAAGGACACTCCGTCCACGGACTTGGCAACGCCTGCCGGCGTATGAAACCAGGTGCGAAGATTTTCTACCGAAAGAAGCGGTTCACTCATTCGATTACCGGGCGCATTGGAGACAGCGCCTTGAGAAGTGCGTCACCGAGAACGTTGAACGCCATCACAGTCAGAACGATCGCAAGGCCGGGGAAAAGCGAGATCCACCAGTGTGCGGCAATCTGGTCGGATCCATCCTGAATCATGTTGCCCCAGCTCGCCGTTGGAGGTCTTACGCCAATCCCGAGCCACGACAGCCCCGCTTCCAAAACTATCACGTGGCCGATGCCGAGAGTCGCGGCAACGACGACAGGGGTGATGATGTTAGGCAACACGTGCCGGGTGAAGATGCGAAGCCTGGTGGCGCCAAGTGCCGTCGCCGACGCGATGAAATCCTGATTCCTCATGGCAAGTACCTGTCCTCTCACGAGGCGTGCCACACCGTACCACCCGGTTGCGCCGAGTATCATGACGAAGCCAGCGACTGGAATGTCGCGCCACGCCGCGAAGATGGCGATCAGCAGAAGCAGGCGCGGGATCGAGAGCAGCGCATCGAGCACGCGCTCGAGCACTGACGACGTCAATCCGCGCGCATAACCGGCAGCGGCGCCGTACGCCGTGCCGAGGGTTATGCTGACGAAAGTTGCGACCAGGGCGACACACAGCGACAGCCGGCCGCCGTAGATCAGGCGACTGAGCACATCCCTGCTGTATGGATCGGTTCCGAGGGGATGAGAGAGAGAGGGTGGACGGCTCTGAAGGCCGATGATATCGGGTTGCGCCGTCGGATCGTATGGGGCAACGAGTGGTGCGAGAAGGCAGGGAACCGCGATGGCGAGCAGAAGCGCTCCCGCGAACACGGCTGACCTGTCGTTCCTCAGCCATTGGCGCGAGCCGAAGGCGATGACGGCGCGAGTCAGGGGAGTATCAGAATTCATCGCGCATTCTCGGATCTATCGCACGATACAGTACGTCTGCAAGCAGGCTGCCCGCGATCACGAAAACACTTCCCATCAGAACCGCTGCCATCAGCAGCGGGTAGTCGCGCGACTGGATCGAGTTGACGATCACGAGTCCCATACCCGGCCAGGAGAAAACTTTTTCGATAAACACTGCGCCTGTGAGCAAAGCTGGAAATGCGACGCCAAGGAGCGTGATCACGGGAAGCAACGCGTTTCTCAGTGCATGGCGGGTAATCACGGCGTTTTCGCCTACACCCTTCGCGCGCGCGGTGCTGATGTACCCTGCCGGCAGCACCTCCAGGAGTGCCGCGCGCTGGTGACGTGCGATGAGCGGGTAGTACAACAGCGCAAGCGTAGCCGCCGGGAGCACGAGATGCTTCGCCCTGTCGGCAAGTTTTCCGGCGGGTGCGAGCATCTCGTACATCACGGCGTCAGTCGCACCGCCGATCGGGAAGATCGGAATCCAGTAGGCGAATCCGACGAGAATCAGCAACGCGAGCCAGAAATCCGGAACTGAAAAGAGAGTCAGCGAAAGCGAGCCAAGGAAACGGTCGACTCGGCGCCCGCGCTTTCTCACCTGCACGATAGCGGTGCCGATTCCAAGCCCGAAGGCGCCGATCAGCCCGACCGACATGAGCAGGAGAGTACTCGGAAGCGTGTCACCGATCACATCGGCGACTGGACGCTGCAGCGAGAACGAAAAACCCAGGTTCCCGCGAAATACGTTCTGCATATAGCGCACATATTGCTCGCCGACTGGGCGGTCGAGTCCGTATTCGCGACGCCAGGTCTCGCGAACGCTCTCGGTTATTGCCGGGTTCTCGAGCGACGCACTGAATGGGTCGCCGGGTGCAGCATGGATGAGCAGGAATACAATTGTGGCAACGAGCGCGACGACGATGATCCCTTGCGCGAGTCGGCGGGCAAGGAAGGCCGCCACAGGTTAGTTCGCCGGGGCTGTACGGTCTCTCGGGATGCGAGCGGCAGGTGGGATCGTCCAGTCCGCGACGTTGATCCACCAGGCGTCAGGCCTCAGGCCGCGCGTCTCGATCCGCCGATGAATGGCCATCACACGCTTCGGCTCCGCAAACCAGATGGCGGGCGCATCATCGATGATCGTCTGATACGCCTGCGTAAACCAGCGCCTGCGACCCGGCAGTGTCGTTGCGGAGAGCGCACTGTCCACCATCGAGTCGAACAACGGGTTCTCGTACGATCCATAGTTCGTTCCGTTGGCGGCTCGCGAGCCCGCCGAGCTCCATGTCTGCCGTATCCCACCGGGACTGGCTTCCACGCGCCATCCACCAAAAACCGCGTCGAAATCGCGACGTGTCTCGCGATCGATGAACGTGGTGAAGTCGAGATTCTCGAGATTCACCCTGGCGCCAACCTGCCGCAGCTGATCCTGAAACAGCGTTGCCATCGTCACGCGAGACCTGCTCGACCCCGGTACTGACAACGTGAACTCGAGCCGCGTTCCGTTTTTCTCGCGGACTCCGTCGCCGTCCGCATCACGCCATCCAAGCGAGTCGAGCGTTCGTCGTGCAGCGTCTGGAGAGTATGGTATGTGTCGAAGCGTCGTATCAGTGGTCGGATATGCCCGAACGGTGGGACCGAGCGCAACGTTGGCAAGCGAGTCGTATGCGTTCTGAACGCTGCGCCTGCGATCGGTTGCAGCCGTAAGAGCGCGGCGCAGCTGTCGATCTGCAAACACCGGGTGCGGCCGGTTGCGGTTTTTCGGGTGGCGCAGGTTCAACTGCACGAAGTTGTAATCGAGACCCTGGCTCAGCAGGAGCTTGAGAGAAGAATCCTTCGCAATGTCGGCGATGCTCGTTGGAGGGACCTGCTCGATGAGATCCGCTTCGCCTCCCAGGAGTCTCGTGAGCGCAGTGTTGCCGTCCGGCGCGATGGTCATGATGACTCTGTCGAGTCCCGGCCGTCCGCGATAGTTCCCCGTGTCAGCAGCGATCTCGAGCGAGGCGGCGGCATTCCAGCGCACGAACCTGAATCTTCCACTTCCGATAGGAGCCCTTGCGATCGGCGCTGACTTGAGAGCAGCGCCCTGCACGTTACCGATAGCGTGGGCTGGCAGAATGGACATTGTATTCACCGCATCGTAGAACTGCATCGGTGAACGAGCGCGGAACCAGAATACCGCGGTCAGTGAATCGCGAGCAGTTACTGAGTCGATGCTCGCGAGAGAGCCGGCGTATGGTGAGCCGTTGGCGGAGTCGGCATAGACATGCCATGTCGCAACTACATCTGATGCGCGAACAGGGGGCCCGTCGTGCCAGCGTGCGTCGGGATCGATGTTGAACGCAATCGACAGAGAGTCCGCGGCCCATGTCCACGCCGTTGCCAGTTTCGGCTTGAACCCGGCATCCCCAACCGTATTCATCGAATCACCGACTTCGGCAAGCCTGTCATACACGAGGTCGCCGATGATGCGCGCCGGCACCGTCGATGCGAGCGGTGGGAGCAGTGTCTCAGGGTCACCACTGGCAGTGATGACCAGCGTGCCGCCGCTCGCCGCGCGGACATCGGGCCGTTCGGAGCCCATGCATCCGGCCAGAATGCCGGCGAGTGAGAGCGTTACTGCAGACCTGCAGCGCATTGTGTGGTTCACGGCGACTAAGTTGTGGCCTTACCTGCGCCACGTCCACCATTCGCTTTCGTAGCGGTCGACGTGCCGTGCCGTAAATATCCCGGTACCGGAGACATCCATCGGTGATGCATGCTCGTCCTCGAGCAGGCGGACCGCATCGAACAGGTGCGAGGCAACTTCCGCCACGGTCGGGATTCGGCCCAATACCCCGGCAAGCGTAGCCGCAGCTGGCACTTTTTCAGGTCGTTCGCCGCTTGCAAGCAGGCTCGCAATGAGGGGCTGATCGTCCTCCACCAGGATCGAGCCATGTTGAAGAAGCGCTCCGTTTTCCCGCACCTGCGCGCTGCCGACGAGCTTTGCTCCGCCCGTTACAAGCTCTCCATCGGCGGGAAGCGCGAAGCACGGAAGTGTGCCGGGCTCCGTTGCGCGCGCATCGGTCCGTGACTCTTCAGCATCGACTCCGAGACTTCTCAGGGTCTCGAGCAGGATTGCGTTGATGCGACGGTAGCTCGCGGCAAGCGATTCACCTGATGAAATCGGTGCGGTAACGCTGTAAGTCACTTCACGGTGGTGCATCAGTGCCCGACCTCCAGTCGGCCGGCGCACTACGTCGATCCCTCGAGATGCTATCTCTCCCAGGTCATAGCAGTTTCGCGCTCGCTGGTTCCGGCCGAGCGACATCGTCGGTCGCGTCCACCCGTAGACCGAAAGTACGGATTCGCCCGTCTCCCGCGCGCGGTCCATCAGGCCGCTGTCGCGGGCCATGTTGGCCGGGCCGCTGCCTTTGTCAGCGAGGAGAAGACGCCACGGGGAGCTCGTACGCGACGCTGTCACGGGATGTTAAATTGAGGGCATCATGGCGACCACAATAAAGCAGATCGAGAGCGCTCTCGCGCCGGCCGAGTCATTCGTCCCGCGGCACATCGGGCCCAGCGCTTCTGACATAGAAAAGATGGTGAAGGAAGTGGGCTTTGCATCGCTCGACGAGCTGATCGACGCGACCATACCTTCCAACATACGCTTCACCCGAGCCCTCGACATACCTCTCGGACGGGCAGAGCATGAAGTGCTCGCTGATTTTCGCGCGATGGCCGCAAGGAACAAGGTGTTCCGGTCCTTCATCGGGATGGGCTACGCCGATTGCGTGACTCCGCCCGTGATCCAGCGGAACATCATAGAGAATCCGGCATGGTATACGGCGTATACGCCGTATCAGGCCGAGATCGCGCAGGGGAGACTCGAGGCGCTGCTCAACTTCCAGACCGTCGTGTCGGACCTCACGGCGATGGAGATCACCAACGCGTCGCTGCTCGACGAGGGAACCGCGGCAGCCGAAGCGATGACAATGAGCTACGGCATCAAGGGCAAGGAGGGAAAGGAAGTCTTCTTCGTCTCCGACGCCTGTCATCCGCAGACCATCGATGTCGTGCGCACTCGTGCTGAGGTGCGCGGAATCACCGTGAGGGTTGGAGATCATCGCTCGGAGAACATCGGTCCCGATGTCTTTGGCGTCCTGATCCAGTATCCTGCGACTGACGGCGCTGTGCTCGACTACCGCGACTTCTGCGAGAAGGCTCACGCGGCGGGAGCACTGGTCACGGTTGCTGCAGATCTGCTATCGCTGACGTTGCTCACTCCGCCCGGTGAATGGGGCGCGGACATCGTTGTCGGCAACTCGCAGCGTTTTGGAGTTCCGCTTGGCTACGGCGGACCGCATGCCGCTTTCTTCGCCACGAAGGACGAGTTCAAGCGTCAGCTGCCGGGTCGCATCATCGGTATTTCGCGCGACGCTGACGGCGCACCCGCTCTTCGCATGGCGCTTCAAACGCGCGAGCAGCACATCCGCCGCGAGAAGGCGACCAGCAATGTCTGTACGGCGCAGGTGCTCCTCGCCGTCGTCGCAAGCATGTACGCCGTTTACCACGGGCCGCACGGCCTCACGCGGATCGCGTCACGCGTCCACCAGTTCACCACGGTGCTGGCTGAAGGGGTTCGGCGCCTGGGATTTGGAATCGCGCACGACGAATTTTTCGACACGATCAGAGTCGAGCTCGGGGACAGGAAGGCGAGCGAGATACTCGATGCGGCGACCTCACGACGCATCAATCTGCGTGCGATTACCGACAATGCAGTCTGCATTGCGCTCGACGAAACGGTCAGTGAAGCCGACCTCGTCGCGCTGCTGGAAATATTCGGCGGCTCCGGGGACCTGATTCCCGAGTTGCTGGCTGCGGGGGCTGACTCGCGGTACGACGAGCGCTTCAAGCGCGCGACTCCATTCATGCAGCACGCGGTGTTCAACACCCATCGTTCGGAGACGGAGCTTCTGCGCTACATGAGGAAGCTCGAGAGCCGCGACCTGTCCCTCGTGCACTCGATGATTCCACTCGGCTCATGCACGATGAAGCTCAATGCAACCGCCGAGATGATGCCCATCACCTGGCCCGGATTCTCGAAGCTTCACCCCTTCGCTCCGGCCGACCAGACTGAGGGTTACAGGCAGTTATTCGACGAGCTCGAGGCAGCGCTTGCGGAGATCACAGGCTTTGAGGCGGTCTCGCTCCAGCCTAACGCTGGATCGCAGGGAGAGTACGCCGGACTTCTGGCGATTCACGGTTTCCATCAGTCCCGTGGTGACTCACACCGCGATGTGTGCCTGACTCCCCAGTCCGCGCACGGAACCAACCCGGCGAGCGCAGTGATGGCGGGGATGAAGGTCGTCGTAGTGAAAACCGACGATCGTGGCAACATCGACATTCCCGACCTTCGCGCGAAGGCCGAGGCAAACAAGGATCAGCTTGCCGCGCTGATGGTCACTTATCCTTCGACTCACGGGGTGTTCGAGGAAGGGATCGCCGAGGTGTGCCGCATCGTCCACGAGTTTGGTGGCCAGGTCTACATGGACGGAGCGAACATGAACGCGATGGTCGGCCTTTGCCGGCCCGCTGACATCGGTGCCGACGTCTGTCACCTCAACCTTCACAAAACCTTCTGCATTCCCCACGGCGGTGGGGGACCGGGAATGGGGCCGATCGGCGTTGCAGGTCATCTCGTTCCATTTCTGCCTGGTCACGCAGTAATTCCGCAGGAGGGCCGCGAGACCATTGGGGCGGTTTCATCGGCCCCGTGGGGAAGCTCGAGCATTCTCCCGATTTCGCATGCGTACATCCGGCTGATGGGTGGCGACGGCCTGACCCAGGCGACTCGCATTGCGATCCTCAACGCGAACTACATCGCGAAGCGCCTGGAATCGCATTTTCCTGTGCTTTACAAGGGGACTCACGGTACCGTAGCGCACGAATGCATCGTCGATACCAGAGTTGTAAAGGGAGCGACGGGGATAGAGGTCGAGGATATCGCGAAGCGCCTCATGGACTATGGTTTCCACGCGCCGACGGTTTCGTTTCCGGTTGCGGGGACTCTGATGATCGAACCGACTGAGAGCGAGTCGCTCCCGGAGCTTGACCGGTTCTGCGATGCGATGATCTCGATCCGGGAGGAGATCCGGGAGATCGAGGGGGGGACCGCAGACAGGAAGGACAACGTTCTAAAGAACGCGCCGCACACACTCGCGCGCATCACGGCCGACGAGTGGACACATGCTTATTCACGCGAGCAGGCTGCTTTCCCGGCGCGGTGGAGCAGGGACAGCAAGTTCTGGCCGGCGGTCGCCAGGGTCGAGAGTGCCTATGGCGACAGAAACCTGATCTGCTCCTGCCCGCCGACAGATTCTTACACGGAAGCTGTCGTCTCCGGTGTTGCGGAGTAGTAAATGAACGGTAATTTTGCGACATGAATATGGGCACGGCGCGCCGCGCTGATCGCGGGACGTTCGTGACCTGATGCCAATCGCCACAATTCCCCGCTCATGGAGCCGGTATGAACAAGGCGGAACTGCTGGAAGCGCTGCAGAAACAGACAAAGCTGAGACCGACCCACGTGAAGCGGGTCGTCGATGCCATTTTCGATCCTGAGGACGGCGTGATCTCGAAGCAGATCAAGCGAGGCGGGAAAGTGACTATTGCCGGCTTCGGTACTTTCGACCGTCGTAATCACAAGGCGCGCGACGTGAACAGCGTGTTCACTGGCCGGACGGTCCGCGTGAAGGCGCGGAAGATCCCGGGTTTCCGCGCTGGGGTCAGCCTCAAGGAAGCGATGCGCTGAAGAACAAAAAGGGCGGCGCACTTGTGCGCCGCCCTTGCAGCATCGATGCTACACCGATATCAGCCTATGTGCCCGTTGTAGGCTGCAGCATCCATCAATCCCTCGACCGCCGATGGATCGTCTGCCCGCATCCGGATCATCCAGCCTGACCCATATGGATCGCTGTTGACCAGCGCCGGCTCTCCGTCGAGACGCAAATTCACCTCGGTGACCTCTCCGGCGATCGGCGAGAACAGCTCGGAGACAGCCTTCACCGCCTCGATCGTCCCGAACACATCGTGCTTACCGAGCTTCGTGCCGATGGATGGGAGCTCGACATACACCACATCGCCAAGCTCACCCTGCGCATAGTCCGTAATGCCGATCTCGAGGATTCCATCGCCGGAAGCTCGTACGTACTCGTGCTCTTCAGTGTACTTCAGGTCATCAGGAATATTCGCCACTTACTACCTCGCCTTGGTTTGGATGCTCAGACTCTCCGAATATACCAGATGACTTCCCGTGAAGTCATCACTCGGAGCCGGCGGGTGCAGCATCGAGTGACGATGCATGAGCGGAGACTGCCTCCCAGACCCTGTCGACTTCCGCCTCGAGCTCCTCGAGCGAACCAGCATTTTCGATCACGTAGTCGGCGCGCGCGCGCTTGAGATCCGCCGGCATCTGCGATGCGATCATGTTCATCGCTTCGGTCTCATCGAGCCCGCGATCGCGCACTATGCGCTCCAGCCTGAGAGAGCGCGGCGCGTCGACGAGAATGATCGAGTCGAAGTCGTCGGCGAGATGCCGCTCGAACAACAAGGGAATCACGCACACGATGATCTTGTCGCCGCGCCTGTCGGCCTCGGCAATCTCGCGATCTCGCAGACGTGCGACCTCGGGATGTACGATTTCGTTCAATGCCTCGAGGTCCGACTGGTTCTCGAACACTATGTGACGAAGCGACGACCTGTCGAGGTTGCCATCGGAATCGATTACTCCTGCGCCCCATTTCGATTTGATAGCTTCGAGCGCCGGGCTTCCCTGCGAGACCGCTTCGCGGGCCAGCACATCGGCGTCCACTATGACTGCGCCGCGTTCGGCAAGCATGTCGGCGACAGCGGTCTTGCCGCTGGCGATGTTACCGGTCAGTCCAATGAGTCGCATCGTTTCCGGGTGATTGGCGTCCCCAACATAAGGCCTCATAGGCCTGGGGAAGTACACAATTAATGTGCCGGACGGAAATTCTTACGTTTACGGATTCGGATACGGGGCTCCCTGCGATTCAGGTCAACAAAAAGGGGGAGTGGGGTAAGAACTGCCGAGTTACCCGAGTGCTCGCCCGAGGGACCGCCACGGATCCGGATTGCACGCCTTTCTGATCTGTGGTTAAGGGCGGAAAACCAGAACCGCAGGTCCGTCGTTCTGTCGGCACCCCAAAAGGGTATGCGCAGAACACCCGGGAC
>JAYUWU010000138.1:0-32549 GCA_043753365.1 Gemmatimonadaceae bacterium
GAGAACTCGACGAGCGGGGTGTCCATGTGGTCGGAGGCCACAACTGCCCGAACCGCGACAACGGACCCGGCCGCCAACACGGTGGCCGCGAGCGCCAGCATCGGCGCCTTGGGGTAATTCCACTTCTTCATATCTTCTCCATGTGGAGTGGGTGGGACGACTGAGGACTTGCTGTTCATATGCCGATACGCCCGCAGTTACGAATCGGATCTATTGACCGTTCCGAAGCCCGATCTCGACTGATAGACGAAGCTCGGATTGGCGCTCACGACCGGCGGGATATACAATCGCTTTGTGTCAGCCGACGTCCTCGTTGAGGCATGTGTGGACTCCGTCGCATCTGCGCTCGCAGCAAAGCGTGGCGGGGCAGGGCGTGTTGAACTTTGCGACGCGCTCTTCGACGGCGGGACTACGCCCAGTGCCGGGATGATTGCCGCGTGCAAGGAGGCAGTATCGATCCCGGTCGTCGTGATGATTCGTCCTCGCGGCGGCGGCTTCGTCTACTCCCGTGAGGAGCACGACGTCATGCGACGGGATGTCATCGTTGCGCGCGACCTTGGCGCCGATGGAGTCGCGATTGGAGGTCTGAGGCCGGACGGCACGGTTGATATCGCGCTGGTGGGCGCACTACTTGATGCTGCGGGCGGACTGCCGGTCACGTTTCATCGTGCCTTCGACTTCGTGCCTGACATGCTGAATGCCCTCGAAGCACTCGCCAGCGCGGGAGTCGAGCGCATTCTCACCTCGGGTGGGGCACCGACTGCGTCGGAAGGATCTGGCAATATCGCAGCTCTTGTTCGTCAGGCAGCAAATCGTGTGACGATGATTGCCGGAGGTGGCATTCGAGAGCACAACGTGCGCGAGATTGTTTCCGCCTCAAATGTGCGCGAGGTTCATGTCCGGCTGACTCGGATCGCTGCGAAGCGTGAGGTCAATAATGATGCTGACCGAGGGCTGAGGCTTCGGAAGCATCTACCGGAAGCGGAGCTGATCTGGGAGGAGACCGATGAGGCGAGCGTACGGCGGTTTGTTGCACATGTCGCGCAATGAAGTCCAGTGCGGCTTCGGTGACGCGCGCGTAGATGGTCCCGGGTGGCATGAGGTCATCGCCAAGCCGCATGAAGCCGTCGAAACCCGGTCGAGTTGCGACGAGGGCGAGGGTTGTGAAGTCGATATGACCCGTCGAATCGCTCAGCGTGATCGAAGCTTGCGGCGCAATCTCCCCAAGAAGCGAAAGATCGACGCGGTCGTCGTTGCGCGCGCCGTGATATAAGACGGGAACGGTGACCGTAGCGCCGCGGAGCGCCTGGCGAAAAGTCGGCAGCCGGTCACGAAATGTGATCGACCCGTCGAAGATCACCAGTGCGCGGACTCCGCTATGGCGTTGCGCCAGGAGAGTTGCCGCACCCGAGCCATAGCTGTAACCAATCGCACCGAGCCGTGTTGTGTCTGTCCAGCCATCGAGAGTCATCGAGCGCAATGCAAAGCTGAGGTCGGCAGCGTGCGTCAGGACGTCCTCTGCAGTCCAGTTAGTGGCACGGCTGCGCGTTCCCACGGTAGGCACAGACACGACGACGAATCCGAGTGCCGCAATTCGCTCGGCCAGATCGGCATGAATAACAGGAGACTCGTCTTTTCCCAAGGCAAACACGATTCCTGGCAGCGCCGAGCCAGGCCGTGGAGCACCGTCATGTGCTGAGAGCCTCATCGCGAGGGCCTGGTGCGCCCCGTCTCGCGTTGCGCCGAGGGATGCCAGGTAGTTTTCGAGCTCGCGCGCGCCAGCGGCGGCAACTTCGTGCGTCACCGGACTCGATGAACCCTCGACGGTGATCGAGCGCGAATAATCGGCAAGTGTCATGGGCTGCAGGCCGCGCACATCTGGAGAAGGATACCAGATGGATATCTGGATCGGTCTCAGGTTTCGGCTCGAGTCTGCGAGCGTGACCTGTTGGTAACCGACGCCTGCCGTGGTCGTGTTGGCTGCGGGTCGCATCGTACCACTGCACGCCGTAGCGAGCGACATAGTGGTGAGCGCAGCGAGTCGAAATGTCATTGCCATGATTTACGAGGTTGTTCCTGATGGCTGCCAGTGGCCAGACGAAGAAATCTTACTCTCCGAGAAAATGGGGGCTTGACATCACTATATAACTAGATAATCATATAGCGATATGGTTATCTCATCTGCCCATTTTCGCCGCACGATCGCCCGCGCAGCCGCACTCGGATTTGCGTTGACGGTCAGCGCCGCGGGGCTCCAGACGGCCGAAGCACAGCTCACGCTCGCCGAGGCCCTACGGCTCGCGGATAAGTCGGCATACGGCAACCGGGTCGCCCGCGCCGAGGCCGCTCAACGCGCGGCACAGTCATTTGCACCGCTGAAGGGAATTCTTCCAACCGCGCGCATCGAGGGAGGCTACGTCCGGACGACGGACCCCATCGGCGTATTCGGCTCGACCCTTCGGCAGCGAGCGGTTTCACAGGCCAACTTCGACCCACAGCGCCTCAATTATCCCGACGCACTCGGCAACCACCAGGGAGCCGCTGTCATCGAGCAGCCACTGGTGAACGCCGATGCCTGGATCGCGCGACGATCTGCGCTCCATGCAGCCGACGCGAGCCGGGCCTCCGGGGAATGGACCAGGTTGTCCACTCGAGTCGACGTAATTCGCGGGTACTACGGCGTTGTCCTGGCCGGTGAGCGAGTGCTCACATTGCGTGCAGCATCGCAAGCAGCGAAGGCGCACGTTGCCCAGGCCGAAGCGCTGGTCCGTCAGGGTCTCGCGACCAAATCAGATGCCCTTCTGGCCTCGGTTCAGTCAGGCGAGATCGAAGCGCAGCTCGCGGAAGCGGAAGGCGCCAAGTCGAACGTGCGTCGCGGACTTGCAGTGCTTCTCGGCCAGAGCGGCGATGCATTTGCTCCCCTCGCGTCGACATCAGCGCTCCCCTCTGGTGATCTGATTCGATCGGTGGTGTCAATGGATACGGCATCGGTCACAGGAAGCGAGCGAGCCGACGTCGAAGCCGCGCTAAAGGGACTCGCCGCCGCGCGCGCCGACACGAAACGCGCCAGGTCACTGATGCTGCCGCGAATCAACTCGTTCGCCCGATATGACTGGTATTCTGCCGACCGCCCCTTCGCGGGCGACCGCAACTGGACGATCGGCATCATGGCGACGTGGACGCCGTTTACGAATCCTTCCGACATCGCGGACCTTCGCGGAGCCGGCGCCCGTGGCGATGCAGCGCGAGCGCAGGCTGAAGCTGCACAAGCCAATGCAAGGCTCGAGGTGGAGCAAACGCAAACCGCACTTCAGGTTGCCCTGGCTCGGCTCACAATCGCCGAACGCGCTGTTGTACAAAGTGCTGAGGCTCACCGCATCGTCGCCCGCAAGTACGAGGGCGGACTCGCGGGCGTGGCCGAGCTTCTCGATGCGCAGGCTGTAGCGACTCAAAGCGCTCTCGGGTTTTCGCAAGCCCGCTGGTCCGCCATCGTCGCGGCCGCCGAGCGGCTTCGCGCACTGGGCAAGGATCCGGGAGAACTCGAAGCGCTGGACCGACCTGATTCACGACCAACATCGCTGAGGAATTGATGGATATGTCACTCAAGGCAGTCGCCGGCGCATTCGTTTTGTTTGCCGCCGCCTGTTCGTCTCCCCAGACGGAAACGGCGGAAGCACCGCGTCGCGTCGCGGGTACCGCGTACACAGTAAAGGACACAACTGTGCGCGCGCTGTTCGAGGCATCGGGCACTGCGATGCCACTGCGCCAGGCAACGCTGAGCACGAAGCTGATGGGTACCGTGCTCGAGGTTCGAGCACGAGAAGGTGACAGGATCGTCGCCGGCCAGACTCTCGTGCGGGTCGATGCCCGTGATCTCGCGGCCAGGCATTCCCAGGTAGCGGCATCGATTGCAGAAGCCGACGCAGTTCAGCGCGACGCAGCGACGCAGGCAGGCCGGATTCGCGCTCTCTACGCCGACAGCGCTGCAACCCGCGCTCAACTCGACGCGGTGGAGACCGGTTTGGTACGAGCCGACGCGGGAGTCCGGGTAGCACGCGCATCCTCGGCTGAGTTGTCCGCCGTTTCCGCATATGCGACTGTGCGCGCGCCGTTCACCGGAATCGTGACGAAGAGGTTCGTCGATCCCGGAGCTTTCGCGGCACCGGGCGCTCCGCTGATGACGGTTCAGGATGGCGACCAGCTTCGCATCGTCGCCAATGCCACTCCCGATGTTGCGAGTGGGCTTCGCAGGGGGCAACGGATCGATGCGCTGGTAGAGAACAGACCAGTATCGGCAGTCATCGAGGGCATCGTCCCTTCGGCGACGGGAAATTTGTACACCATCAACGCACTCGTTTCGAATGCGGACGGTTCATTTCTGTCCGGAAGTACTGCGACACTCCTCATCGAGCTTGGCTCGCGCCGCGCTCTCGTGATTCCATCGAGTGCAGTAATCCGAGAGGGAGAACTGACGGGCGTCACCATCCGATCGGCGGACGGCGACAATCTCAGATGGATCCGTCTCGGCCGTACGAGCGGGAATGTAGTCGAGGTGGACTCGGGGCTGCGCGCGGGTGACGTCGTCATCGTGCCTGCGACCACGGACGCGAACGCAACGACGAGAGACTGACCATGGGAATCTCGGGACGAATTGCAAAGGCATTCCTCCAGTCGAAGCTCACTCCGCTCGTCACCGTCGCTTCGCTCGCGGTCGGACTTCTCGGTATCCTCGCCACGCCGCGCGAAGAGGAGCCACAGATCTCGGTGCCGATGATCGACGTGATCGCAATGATGCCGGGTGCTGCACCGCGCGAGGTGGAGAACCAGCTCGCGCGCCCGATCGAGCAGCGGATGCTCGAGCTCCCGGGGGTCGATCACGTGTATACCGTGGCCGGCGATGGCTATGCCGTTGTGACCGTACGCTTCAAGGTCGGTGAGGACCAGGAGAGAAGCGTCACCAGGGTTCACGCGAAGCTTCAGGATGGGATGGACGCGGCTCCTCCAGGGGCGCTTCCGCCAATCGTCAAGCCGCACTCGATTGACGATGTTCCAGTCCTCGCGCTCACACTGCACTCGAGCGAGTACGACGCGAATTTGCTGCGGCAGGTCGCGCTGCAGCTATCTGACGAGATACGCACGGTACCGGAAGTATCCCAGACGTTTGTGGTTGGCGGAGAGTCGCGGCAGTTCCTGGTCACTCTCGATGTGGCCCGACTGGCTTCGAGCGGCGTCACGCCCGGCGAGGTTGCACTGGCTTTGAAGGGTGCCAACGCCCGGCTCCAGGCGGGCGAGTTCACGGAGGGTGGCGAAGTCTATCGCGTGGATATCGGTGCGCCGCTGGCCAGCACAGTCGATGTCGCCAGTGTCGTCATCGCGATGCGCGGCGGAGCGCCAGTCTATCTGCGCAACGTCGCCGACGTATCCGAAGGCTACGGTGAAGCGACAAGCTACGTCTCGCATGCCGGCAGGACAGGCGCGGCCGAGACTGCAGTGACGATCGCAGTCTCGAAGCGAATGGGCGCGAACGCTACCGAGGTTACACACTCAGTCCTCGAGCGAGTCGAAGCTGCGAAGGGCAGGCTCGTGCCTGCCGCGGTCAAGCTCGAGGTGACGCGCGACTACGGCGAGACAGCCGGCGAGAAAGCGCGTGAACTGATATTGCACCTTTTTATCGCGACGATCTCCGTCACGCTGCTGATCTGGCTCTTCCTCGGATGGCGCGAAGCGGCAGTCGTGCTGGTCGCGGTACCGGTGACGCTCGCGCTGACGCTGTTCGCGTATTACGCACTTGGATACACGCTGAACCGCATCACACTGTTCGCGCTGATATTCTCGATCGGCATTCTGGTGGATGACGCGATCGTGGTGGTCGAGAACATCTATCGCCACCTCCGGATGGGGGATCGCAGTCCCGAAGTTGCGGCGATCGAGGCGGTGGATGAGGTCGGCAATCCGACCATACTCGCGACATTCACGGTGATCGCGGCGATTCTGCCGATGGCATTCGTTTCCGGAATGATGGGACCGTACATGCGGCCGATTCCGATCGGCGCATCAGTTGCGATGCTCGCCTCGCTCGCCGTCGCGTTCATCGTGACTCCATATCTCGCCTACAGGCTGCTGAAGGGACACGTGCATGGTGCGGCCCACGCTGGCGCGGCGGCCGACAAGGTCGAAAAGCCGTCGCGATTCAGTCGATTCTACTCGCGGATGATGAATGGCCTGATGGAGAACCGGACGCGGCGTCTGGGTTTCTACGCGGGAGTCGCTGGCCTGCTGCTCGTTTCGGTGGGGCTTGTCTTTGCGCAGGCCGTCAAGGTGAAGATGCTTCCCTTCGACAACAAGAGTGAATTCCAGGTGGTCCTAGACCTGCCCGAAGGCGCGACGCTCGAGACTTCCAATGCACTCGGCCAGGAGATAGCGGCCTATCTGCGCCATGTTCCTGAAGTCATGAGCACCGAGGTGTATGCCGGTACTTCAGCGCCGTTCAACTTCAACGGGCTGGTGCGGCATTACTTCATGCGTGCGGGTCCGAACGTAGCGGATGTTCAGGTGAATCTCGTCGGCAAGGGCGAGAGATCACGTCAGAGCCATGCGATTGCAGTCGCGGTGCGTCCGGGCATTGACTCAATCGCACGCAGATACAATGCGTCCGCGAAGGTTGCTGAGATTCCGCCCGGTCCGCCGGTACTCTCAACACTCGTTGCGGAAGTGTATGCCGCCGACGATGCAACGCGACTGGAAGCCGCGCGCGAAGTCAGGCGGGTGTTCGAGACAACCCCTGGTGTCGTCGACGTCGACTGGACGATCGAGTCCGATCAGGGAAAGAAAGTCTTCAGCGTGGATCGCGTCCGCGCGGCTGAAGCAGGGGCGAGCGTCGAGCAGATAACACAGACATTGTATCTCGGGTTGTCCGGTGCCCCGTCAGGCGTTGCGGCGTCAGCGAGCGCGCGCGAGGGAATCCAGATCGTGCCGCGTCTTCCACTGGACCAGCGCTCGTCGGTGAACGCGCTGCTCGCACTTCCTGTCGCGACAGCTTCGGGGCCGCAGCCACTTGCTCGATTCGTTTCCGTGAGCGAAAGCACAATCGAGCACAGCCGCGTGCGGAAGGACCTGAGGCCGGCGATCTACGTGACGGGCGACGTCGCGGGAGAGGTAGAGTCACCGGTCTACGCAATTCTCGAGATGAATAGGAAGCTCGATGCGATTCGCGTGGGTGGCGCGAAAATCGAGCGCTACAACGCGGTGCAGCCGTCGACCCTCACGGAGACCGCGATCAAGTGGGATGGTGAGTGGCAGGTCACTATCGAGGTGTTCCGCGATCTCGGGCTGGCATTCGCCATCGTGCTCGTGCTGATCTATGTGCTCGTCGTCGGCTGGTTCCAGTCATTCAAGGTTCCGCTCGTCATCATGGCGCCGATTCCGCTCACACTCATCGGCATTCTGCCTGGTCACGCGATGAGCGGAGCGTTCTTCACCGCGACATCGATGATCGGGATGATCGCGCTTGCGGGAATCATTGTCCGCAACTCCATCCTGCTGGTGGACTTCATCCAGCTCGAGGAGGCGAGGGGCCGCAGCCTGCGCGACTCGGTGCTGGAGGCGGGGGCTGTCAGATTCCGGCCAATTGCGCTGACCGCGGCGGCAGTCGTCGTTGGCGGGCTCGTGATGGTGCTCGATCCGATCTTCCAGGGTCTTGCAGTCGCCCTGATGAGCGGGGCCATTGTCGCGACCGTTCTCACTATGGTCGTCGTTCCAATCCTCTACTGGGAGCTTCGCCGCCGCGAGGTCGCGGATGCTCCGACACCGGATATCAAAGATGAAAATGCTGATCGTGGTCTACAGCGGGCCGAACCCGCACCGGATCTCGTCCTTGCTCGATAGCCATCACGCCGGCGGGTACACCGAGTTTCGCAACGCTCACGGTGCTGGCTCGACGGGCAGAAGGGATGGCTCCCGCGCATGGCCCGGAGACTCGACGCTGTTCTTCAGTGTCGTTCCCGCCGACCGGTCGGCAGAGCTCGTCGCAACACTCCGGGACGAGATCCCGCGCCTGCCCACCGGTGAGCGTCTTCACGTCGCCGTACTTCCAACAGAAACATTCTTCTGAGAGAGCTCAAAATGTGCAACGACAACATCATTCGCCGCTTCGCCGGCGTGTTCATCCTCGCATCGCTGGCACTCGGGTGGTTCGTTTCGCCGGCGTGGTTCCTGTTCACGGCATTCGTTGGCGTGAATCTCCTGCAGTCGAGCTTCACCAGCTTCTGCCCGCTCGAGCGCATCCTCGGCCGCTTCGGGTTTGCTGGCTGCAAGCCGAACGTGAGGACGCTGTAAGGGATTCCACCGCACAAGTGCACTGGCAGCATGTGCCCGGTGTGCGCGATGCCGCCTGAGGCAATCGATACGAAGCTCGCGAAGATCGGCTACCGTCCAGAGGTCCGGCGCAAAGTCCTGGGGCACTGCTCGGGATGCGAGCGCGAAACGGAGCTCGTGTTATCGCGCGGCGGATACTGCAGCTGCAGCGAGTGCGGAACAACCGCGAAGTGGTCGCTGATCGAATAGAAGGTTCTGCACTAAACGCCCGCGCACCTTGTTTTATGCTGGCACCATGTCTATGCTTCAGCCTCACATGACGAACATCTCAGCGGTCTCGCATTCCACGCATCGCCACCACAGCCTCACGGGCTGGGGACTGGAGAGCGTGCACGCGTAACCGCTGATCCTGTTCCCTGTGCGCTGATTGCAGCGCGCAAGCCCGTCCATACCGGACGGGCTTTTTTGTTTTCAACCCACATGAAATGCTGAGAATCGCTTTACCGAATAAGGGAAGACTTTCAGACCGCTCGCGGGTGATGTTCACTCAGGCAGGGCTCGACGTACTCGTCCAGGAGGAGCGGGCCCTGACCGCATCTCTTGGCGGCGAGTTCGAGGCGATCTTCGTCCGTGCTCAGGATATTCCCGAGTTCGTTGCAGACGGCGCCGCCGATGCAGGCATTACAGGCTCCGACCTCGTGGCCGAAGCTGAACGCAACCTCGAGCCGCTGCTCGACCTCGAATTCGGCGCGTGCCGGATGGTCGTAGCATGCCGGGACGAGTCGTCGATTCGCGATGTCGGTGAAATCTCCAACGATACCAGAGTGGCTACGTCATTCCCGTCAATTGCACGGCGTTATTTCGCAACCCTCGGGCAGAAAGTTCAGATAGTTCCGGTAAGCGGAGCTGCTGAAATCGCTCCGCACCTCGGAATCGCCGACGTAATTATCGACATCACGTCAACCGGCTCCACACTGCGAACCAACGGCCTGCGCGAGATTGCGACCGTGATGTCATCGAGTGCGGGATTGTATTCGGCACGCGACAGGAGGAGCTCATGGTCCGCTGACAAGCTGCAATCGCTCGACGAACTCGTTGCCGCGCTCGATTCTGTAATCCGCGCGCAGGGTAAGCGTTATCTGATGGCCAACGTGCCGCGCACGGCTCTCGACAAGGTCAAATCCATAATTCCCGGCATCAACGGTCCAACCATTGTTGACATCCTCAACGGCGGTGTGTTCGTCGCTGTGCACGCGGTGGTCAGGGCGGACGCGGTCTATAGAACGATCGCCGCCCTCAAGGACCTCGGCGCCGAGGGAATACTGCTGACGCGGATCGAGAGGCTCGTACCGTGAGCGTCACTGGAATGAACCGGGGACTCTTTCGCTTCACAGGCAGGCTCGATGAGCTCGATGATATGCGACGTGGCGAGCTTGTGAATCGCTCGGCTTCATCGACTCTGCGGATCGCGGACACGGTAACAGCGATCATTCGACGCGTGCGCAGCGAGGGTGATAGCGCTCTGCTGGACCTTGCTGAGAGTCTCGACCGGGTGAAACTGGATCGGCTCGAGGTGCCGCGGGCCGCAGTGGATGCGGCACCCGATAAAATTCCCCGCGACCTTCTCGATGCGATGCGACGAGCGGCCCGCAATATCGAAAAAGTTCACGCCGCATTCGCACCAACGCTGACGACCGTCGAGTCCGAAGAAGGCGTCGTTGTGATACGTCGTCCGGATCCGCTCGACAGGGTCGGCATTTACGCGCCAGGTGGAAGCGCAGCCTACGCAAGCAGTGTATTGATGGGGGCTGTTCCAGCACGGGTCGCCGGCGTTCGTGAGATCGTGTTGTGCTCGCCTCCCTCGTCGAACGGACTCCCTTCCGTCGAGGTTCTTGCGGCAGCGGCGATCGCCGGGGTCGACCGGGTGTTTTCCATCGGAGGCGCCGGTGCGATCGCTGCGATGGCAACCGGAACCGAATCGGTGCCGCGCGTGGACAAGATCGTTGGTCCGGGTAACGCGTACGTTGCAGAAGCGAAAACTCAGCTCGCGCGCGAAGTTGCGATCGATTGTCCCGCTGGACCGAGCGAGCTTGTTGTGATCGCCGACGAGTCTGCCAACCCGGAAGTAATAGGGCGCGAAGTGCTCGCTCAGGCGGAACACGATTCACGCGCGATCGTCGTGGTCATCGCTGTTGGTGAAGCGACGGCAACCTTGATTCAGAACGCGATCGATGCCCAGCTCAACGGGCGTCAGCGTCGGGAAATCATTGAAGAAGCGCTCGCGAGCCGTGGCGGGGTGCTCGTCGCGGCGAGTACACACGAAGCAGTAGCAGCGTCGAACGCTTTCGCACCTGAGCATCTTCTGATCGCAACCTCCGATGCTGACGAGTTGGTGCGCCACATCCGGGGTGCGGGGACAGTTTTCATCGGGGAGACCAGTTCGGTCGCCTTTGGTGATTATATGACCGGCGCGAACCACGTCCTGCCGACGGGTGGAATGGCACGCGGATATTCAGGTCTCTCTACGCTGGACTTCATTCGATGGACGACGATCCAGCGTGTTTCTCCGGCCGCGGCTTCGAGACTCGCATTCGATACCGCCACTTTTGCCGAGGCTGAGGGGTTGCCGTCGCATGCGGCGGCCGCGCGCTTCTGGGCTGCACCATGAGTGGCACAGTCTCCTTGCCTGGCCGATACGATGAGGTGGCGCCCGGATGCAGCATCGATCTCAGCGACAACACGAACTTGTGGGGACCGCCGCCATCTGTCGTGAGGGTGATGGCCTCGGGTCTTACGGGCTCGTTGGCCCGTTACCCGTCCGCTTATTCGAACGACCTCAAGAGAGCGATCGCGAAATACGCTGAGGTGGAAGCAACGATGGTCGCGACAGGTTGTGGCTCTGACGACATACTCGATTCGGCTCTCAGAGCATTCGGGGAGCCGGGTGGCACTGTGGCGATGCTCGATCCGACATTCAGCATGATGCGAAGCTTCGCGTCACTCAGCGGATTGGCGATCGCACCGGTCCGCTCCGACGAACCGGATATTCCGCTCGCGTTTCGATCGAAGGCTGCGCGCATCACATATTTGTGTTCGCCAAACAATCCCACTGGCGCCGCGCTGAGCGCGCAAGTCATCGAGTCGATCGTCGCCCACGCTTCTGGAATCGTGGTAATCGACGAGGCATACATCGACTTCGGTGGCGTTGCATCGATCGCCCTGCTGGAGCGATACGAGAACGTGCTCATCACGAGGACATTCTCGAAAGCGTTCGGGCTCGCTGGATTTCGCGTTGGATACGCGCTCGGATCCAGTGATGTCATCCATCGTGTCGAGGCGGCCCGCGGCCCATACAAGGTGAGCGCTCTTTCTGAGCGGGTTGCAATCGATGCGCTGACCAGCGACACCAGCTGGGTGGCGGAGCGTGCGGCGGAAGTACTCGGGAACCGCAAGCGACTGGCGCTGGAGCTTTCGATTCTTGGCTGCCCGCCACTCGAGAGCAGCGCAAACTTCGTCCTCGTGCCAGTGCGCGATGCGATTCGAGTCGAAGAAGGAATGCGCTCGCGAAGCGTGGCCGTCAGAGCATTTACAGGGCTCACTGGAATTGGTGATGCGGTGAGAATCACGGTGGGACCGTGGGACGCAATGGAGCGATGCATCACCGCGCTCAGCGAGGTTCTTCAATGAAAGTTGCGATTCTCGATTATGGTTCCGGAAATCTCCATTCGCTTGCAAAGGCAGTCATGTCGAGTGGCAACGTTCCGACATTGACATCTGACGTCGGCGAAGCTCTCGCGTGTGACGTGCTGATGCTGCCCGGGGTGGGGGCCTTCGGCAGCGCGGCTGCTTCGATTCTATCCAGCCGTGATGCGCTGAGAACCGCTCTCCTCGATGGAATGCCGTGCCTCGGCATCTGTCTCGGCATGCAGCTGCTGTTCGAGGGCAGCGAAGAAGGCGAAGGGCAGGGGCTTGGTGTCATCGCCGGATCGGTTCGCCGCCTCGACGCGGAACGGATACCGCACATGGGCTGGAATACGATCGACGACCCCCGTGATCCCATTTTTCATTCAAGTGAACTGAAAACTGCTTACTTCGCCAACAGTTACGCGTGTGTGCCGGCAGACACGTCGGTAGTCACGGCGTGGACTACACACGAGTCAGATCGTTTCCCGGTTGCCGTCCGCGCAGGCAGGATAGTCGGAGTGCAGTTTCATCCCGAAAAGAGTTCCACTGCCGGAGTCCGTCTCGTCGCTGCTTTTCTCGATGAGGTGAGGGCATGATCGTCATACCCGCTGTCGACCTCCGCGACGGGCGGTGCGTTCAGCTGGTCGGCGGTTCTTATGACCGCCAGATGATAGACATCGAAGATCCCGTCACTGTCGCTCGCAGCTGGGAAAACCAGGGCTTCAATGCGCTCCATGTCGTCGACCTGGACGCGGCGACTGGCGTCGGCTTCAACACTCAGATCGTCGAGTCGATTCTCGCGTCCACAGCGGGCGTGATTCAGGTGGGCGGAGGAATCCGTTCCACTGGCCGCGTGCAGGATGTGTTCGTTGCCGGAGCGACACGCGTTGTGATCGGAACGAGGGCGGTCAGAGATACCGGGTGGCTACGGGAGATCGCCACTCAGTATCCGGACCGCGTCATCGTGGCGATGGACGTGCGCGATCGGTCGATCGTCACTCATGGCTGGAAGGAAACGGCCAGCTCGAGTCTGCAGGCGCAACTGGAGGCGATGGGCGATTTGCCGCTAGCCGCGCTCCTCGTCACTGCAGTTCACAGGGAAGGCCTCATGCAGGGGCCCGACTTGCCGCTGATGCGCGAAGTCGTCCGGCTCTCCGCCTTTCCCGTGCAGGCGGCGGGAGGAATCACGAGCGTCGCGGACATTCGCGCGCTTGCAGACGTCGGTGTGTCGGCGTCGATACTTGGAATGGCGCTGTATACCGGCGCGATAACCGCAACAGAAATTCAGGAGGTGTTTGGATCATGAAGATAGAGCGCGAAACAAGAGAGACGACAATCACGGCGGAGGTTGCGGTGGGCGGCGGCGTTGCCAGTGTTTCTACGAGCGTGCCATTTCTCGATCACATGCTTGTGACGCTCGCGAGATACTCCGGTCTCGACATCACCCTCGAAGCAAAGGGTGATCTCAAGCACCACATAGTCGAAGATGTAGCAATAGCCCTGGGCAAGGCTTTCGCCGAGGTTCTGCCTGCGAGCTGCTCCCGTTTTGGAGACAGCGCGGTCGTGATGGACGATGCGTTGGTCAAGGTTGTGCTCGACGCGGGCGGACGCGCTTACTACGAGGGGCCGCTTCCAGCCGCTCAGTATGATCACTGGATGAGGTCGTTCGCAACGAACGCGGGACTGACGCTTCACATCCTGGTGATCCGTGGATCGGATCGGCACCACATTGTCGAAGCATCGTTCAAGGCACTTGGATTCGCGCTCCGGCAGGCGCTGCGTATCAACGACGCAGTCCAGAGTACGAAGGGTCACGTAGCCCTGAGGCTCAGCTGATGTTGTCGCGGCGCGTGATCGCGTGTCTCGATGTTGCTGGCGGAGAGGTTGTGAAGGGAATCCGTTTCCAGTCGCTGGTCGCGATGGGCGACCCGGCCGTTCTTGCTTCCCGGTATGAAGCGGATGGCGCAGATGAAATCGTCTTCCTCAACATCGCCGCTCGGTCTGACGAAGCGGGCGCACTTCTCGACACTGTGAGACGTGCTGCCGAGCTTCTGACTATTCCGTTGACAGTCGGCGGCGGAATAGGCTCCCTCGGGCAGATAGAGGCGATGCTTCTGTCCGGTGCGGACAAGGTGACGATCAATTCGGCTGCATTCAGTCAACCGTCCCTCATCACTGAAGCAGCGGCGCAGTTTGGGTCACAGTGCATCGTCGCGAGTATCGACGCGAGGAGAGAGGGTCCGGGGTGGACTGTCTATGCGCAGGGAGGCCGTGCGCGAACTGCTCTCGACGCGGAGGTATGGGCCGCTGAGTGCGCCGACCGTGGAGCCGGGGAAATTCTCATTACAAGTATCGACCGCGATGGGACGCGCAGTGGGTATGATCTCGAGCTGACGCGGCAGGTCATGAATGCCGTGCGGGTTCCGGTCGTTGCTTCTGGCGGGGCAGGGGAAGTCGGGCATGTGCTCGAGGTTCTGTGCGATAGTGGCGCCGATGCTGCACTCGTTGCTGGGATCCTGCATGACGGCACGTGCAGCGTTCGTGAGATCAAGACGGCCATGAGGAATGCACACATCCCCGTGAGGTGGGCGGCGTGACCACTACTATATATATGGATGCGGTTGCCGAGCTCGCGGCGCTGGCCGGAGTGAATGCAATGCGTCATTACCGGACCGGGTTGGTGGCCGAGACCAAAACGGATGGCTCGCCGGTGACAGTTGCCGACCGGTCGTCGGAGCGACTCGCGAGGAATTGGATCGAAGAACGGTTTCCCGCTGACGGAATCCTTGGGGAGGAGTTCGGAGTCCTGAGGCCCGAGGCAGCGCGCCGCTGGATCATCGACCCGATCGATGGCACGAAAGCATTCGTTCGCGGAATTCCGTTCTGGGGAACGCTGGTCGCGGTCATGGAGGGCGAGACCGTGATTGCGGGGGCGACCGAGTTTCCCGCACTTGCGGAGTCCTTGGTGGCTGCGCCGGGTGAAGGTTGCTGGTGGAATGGAAGCCGGTGCAGCGTGTCAGCTGTGAATGATCTTGCCGATGCGACCGTTCTCACAACCGATGCGGCGTTCGCCGGGCAGCCGTCGAAGCTCGAGGGATGGCAGGCGCTCGCTGCGCGGTCGGGAACCAGTCGCACGTGGGGTGATTGCGTGGGGTATCTCCTTGTTGCAACTGGTCGAGCAGAGGTGATGGTCGATCCTGTTGTGTCGGCGTGGGACATCGCTGCGCTGATGCCGGCGATCGTCGAGGCAGGTGGTGTGTTCACTGACTGGGATGGTCGGAGTACTTGCGGTACAAGCGGTATCGCGACCAATGCAGTGCTCGCCGATGCCGTACGCGCAATTCTGAACCCCGCACCAGGGGAGCGACGAACGTGATCGCCTTCGACACAACGGCGCTGGACTTTGCGAAAGGGAACGGAACCGTAACCGTGATTGCGCAGGATTCAGTTACCGGGACCGTGCTGATGGTCGCACATGCAGACCGCGACGCCATCGAGAAAACGATCGCGACGGGCGAGATGCATTACACGTCGCGCACTCGCGGGGCGTGGCACAAAGGTGCAACGAGCGGGAATGTCCAGCGGGTTGTGTCACTGACCGCAGACTGTGATGGCGATGCGATTCTTGCACGTGTGGCGCCGGCGGGCCCCGCATGTCATCTCGGGCGCACGTCGTGTTTCGGAGGTTTGCCTGCAAATGGTCTCGCCGAACTCGCTTCTGTCATCGAGCGGCGGGCAGTGGAGCGTGACGAAAACTCAGGCAGCTACACGGCGAGGCTCCTGCGCGATCGCAACCTCAGGCTCAAGAAGATCGGAGAAGAGGCAGCGGAACTCGTGACTGCCTGTGCCGATGGAGATGCGAATTCGGCGACGGAGGAGGCGGCCGATCTGTTGTATCACACGCTCGTTGCACTTCGCGCGGTCGGCGTAACCCTTGGCGATGTGCAGCGCGTGCTTACCGCGAGGAGAATGAAGTGAAGTGGATATTCTACTGCGTTTTCGGCTTCCTTCTGCTTCCCGCCGTAGCACTTTCACAGGTGCCGGCAGACACCAGCGATCGTCGCGGACCTGCTCAGGACGAGCTTGCGGCCAGTCCCTCTCGAGTAGACGTCAGGCCAGCCGCACCAGATGAGGATATCCGGGCACGCCTTCAGCGGGTTCTCGAGGCCACCGAGTGGTTCATCACTCCGACGGTCCGTGTGGAAGAAGGAATTGTATTTCTCGGTGGAACCGCCCCATCAGAGGAGCTTCGAAAATGGGCGGGGGACCTGGCGCGCAACACGCAAGACGTAGTCGCCGTTGCGAACCGCATCGATGTTGCCGAACAGTCGCCGTGGGATTTCAGCCGTGCGTCGAGTGGGCTGAGAACGCTCGGAAAAGATGTTCAACGTGTGCTACCCATGCTCCTCTTTGGCGCGCTGATTCTCGCGGTATTCCTTGGCGCAAGTATCGCCGCCGCCAGAGTGTCACGGGGAATGCTTGCCGAGCGGGTGAAGCCGAGGCTTCTACGCGTTGTGATCTCCAGGGCAATCGCGTTGTTCGTCTTTCTGCTCGGTGTTTACATCCTGCTTCGGATCCTCGGACTGACGCAGCTGGCGTTGACAGTAGTCGGTGGTACGGGCCTCATAGGTCTGGTGGTCGGAATCGCGTTTCGCGACATAACAGAGAATTTTCTCGCCAGCATTTTTCTCAGCATGCAGCGGCCTTTCCAGACCGGTGACCTGATCGAGGTAGCGGGCATTACTGGCTACGTTCAGCAGCTGAACATGCGGACGACGGTCGTCATGACGCTGGATGGGATACTCGTCCAGATTCCAAATTCCGCGGTTTACAAGAGCAACATCTGGAACTTCACAACCAACTGTAACCGCAGGGAAGTCTTCGAGGTTGGCATCGGATACGAGGACATCATCAGTGACGCGCAGGAAATCGCGAGGTCGGTGCTTCTCGAGCATCCCGCTGTTCTCAAGGATCCCGAACCGTCCGTGCTCGTGCACAAGCTCGAGACTTCGACCGTCACTCTTCGGGTTTATTTCTGGCTTGACGGGAGCCAGCACAGCTGGCTCAAGGTGCGATCGTCAGTTATCCGCCTCGTGAAGAGAGCGTTTCAGGAGCACGGCGTTTCGATGCCCGACGAGGCGCGGGAAATCATCTTTCCGGATGGTGTTCATGTCACCATGGAAAGACCGGAAAGCGAAAAGATCGTCGACGGGGGCAAAGGCCGGGACCGAAAGGCTCCGCCGAATCGAGCCGGTGCCGAGGCCGTCGCAACGCGGGCAGAAGGAGGACTGTCGAGTGAAGCCGGTGTTATCAAGGAGCAGGCAAGACAGGCACAGCCGGTCCCGCCGGAAGAGAATCTTCTGCACGAGGGGCCAACAGGCGGTTCAGGGATTGGTTGAGTGCTGACTGTCGCCAGGCGGTTATGGAACGATGTGCGGGATGGATTCTGGTTCCTTCCTTCCGTTCTCGTTGCGGCGCATGTCGGAGCGGCGATCGTGCTCACTTCCACAGACCTGGCGACGAACAAGCCATGGATGGATCAGTGGCCGAATCTCTTTGGCGCCGGTGCCGATGGCGCGCGCGGGATGTTGTCGACTATTGCCGGCTCGATGATGACAGTTGTTGGCGTGACGCTCTCGATGACGCTGGTAACTCTTGCGCTTGCCTCGAGTCAGTACACATCACGCATCCTGCGAAATTTCATCCGCGACCGTGTAACCCAGTTCGTGCTGGGGTTATTCGCGGGGATCTACTGCTACTGCCTGATCGTATTGCGCACGATTCGCGGAGGTGACGAAGGTGGATTCGTACCCGGGTTGGCAGTGCTGTTCGGCGTCATCCTGGCTGTTTGCGGGATCAGCGTGCTCATCTATTTCATTCATCACATCGCGACATCGATACAGGCATCTAACATCGTTGCCTCGGTTGCTGCCGAGACGATGTCGGTGATCGACCGCATATACCCTGAAGGCGGTGTCGATCTGCTATCAGATCAGGTCCAGACCGAGGATCAAGCACCTGCGGGATGGTGCGCAATAAGAGGCGTGCGGGACGGATATATCGAGAGAATCGATTTTCAACGCATGCAGGAGCTCGCGGAGATGCACCACACGACGGTGCGAATCGAAAGCGGTATAGGAGAGTTCGTCGTGAGAGGGACTCCGCTTCTTACCGTACCGCCCGAGCTCGCCGGTAATACAGATCTCGCGGGTTCTCTGATCGGTGCGGTCGAAGTTGGCCGACATCGCACCATCGATGGGGATGCCGGGTTTGGAATTCGGCAGCTGGTTGATATCGCGCTGCGCGCACTCTCGCCCGGCATCAACGACACGACGACGGCTGTAATGTGCATCGACTATCTCACTGCGATCATGGCGAGGCTCGCGGTACGAGCCGTTGTCGATAGCCACGGTTTGTCTGACGGATCACCCGGGGTGATCAGCGCGCGCGCGCAGAGTTTTGCGGGACTGCTTTCGGAGGCTTTCGACCAGATACGCGAGGCAGGGCGCGGTAACTTCGCGGTGATGGATCGCCTCCTCGACGCCCTCGGCTCGGTTGGAACCCTGCCGGTTTCTTCGAGCCGTCAGCAGATTCTGCTCGGTCACCTGGGTATGGTTGCCGAAACTGTGTCCTCGCTTGAAACCGCGCGGGATCGGGAGCGCCTGATCGACAAGGCGGAGCGAATCCGTTGGAAACTCACGCGCCTTTGAAGTGGCACGCGGATGCTCTCGCAGATATTCTCCGCTACATCGCACCAAGCGCCTCGGCTTCCGACTGATAGACAGACAGAATCGACGAGAAGCCCGATATCTCGAACACCTCCCGGACCGACTGATTCAGCCCGAACATCCCGAGGGTTCCGCCCGAGGCGCGGAGGTGCTTGGCCGCTCCGAGTAGAACCCGCAATCCCGCGCTGCTTATGTAGTCAAGCGCAGAGAAGTCCAGCACCACCTTCCTGGCACCTGGGAGCACTGCATCCAGTGACTTCTGTGCCTCCGGCGACGTGGTGCTGTCGAGACTCCCGGCGATCGCTACTATATGGATATCATTGTTCGTGCGCGTAGAGATCTGCATCAGGCTGCCTTCCCCGTAGTTTGCGTCCTAACCATTTGCCAGCTGCTTCACGAGTACCACCACATTGTGGTCCTTTCGGCGCTGGTAGCTGACCTGGTCCATCAGCTGCCGTACGAGATGAATACCGAGGCCGCCAATCGACCGCTCCTCCACCGATAGAGTGGTGTCCGGAGCGTCCCGTCCGAACGGGTCGAACGGCGTTCCATCGTCAGCGAGGGTGACGGTCACCCGGTCCTGATCCAGCTCCACCTCGACTGTCACTGACGAAGGGTCGAGCCCCGTCCGCCCATGCGAACTTGCATTCGCGAGCAACTCGTCGAGCGCGATGTTGATGCTGCGCCGCACGGCCGCTGGTAAACCATGCGCCTCGGCGAACCCGGCAAAGGCCGCGTTCACTTCGCCCACCCCCTCCGGGTGGGCGCCAACGGACATCCGAAACTCGTGCCGCATTCTCGCCCTCCGGCCGGTCGGGAAATACACTTCTCCGGGCTTTCCCTGTCAACACTGGATAAGGGAATTGCAAGCAACGCTGTCCGGGTGCACTTTAGGCGGGCAGAACCCCTCCCGCTTACTGCGGTGGTCAGAAACTTATGGATCACCTCATGTTTTCCAACTTTCGTTAACCTCGTTTGTACTGTGGACAACTCACCTGCAGTAAACGACGACCTGGACCGCTCGCTGGTCCGAAGATTTTTGAACGGCGATCGAGCTGCCGGGGACGAGTTGGTGAATCGCTATCACCGCAGTGTGTTCAACGTTGCTCTCCGGATGTTGGGCAATGTGCAGGACGCTGAGGATGTGACGCAGACGACTTTTGGTAACGCATTCTTCGCGCTCGATAGCTATGACCCGAGATACCGTTTCTTCAGCTGGATTTATCGAATGACCGTGAACGAATCACTGAACACCATAAAACGCCGCAGAAACGTCGTGTCGCTCGACGGGAGCTTCGATGTTCCTGCGCCGAGTGGCGTCTCGCAAGGTGCGGTCGCGGCCGAGGAGAGGATTGGAAGCGCACTCCTCGAGCTGAAGCCCGACGATCGCGCGGTTGTTGTCCTCAGACATTTTGTTTCCTTTTCCTACGAGGAGATATCCGACGTGCTTGGCGTACCAGTAAAGACCGTTAAGTCCCGGCTTTTCACGGCGCGGGAACGCATGCGGCAGTCGCTAATCTCTGCAGGGCATGAACATGCTCAGTGAATACCAGATCGAGTTGATTCACCGCGAGATTGACGGCGAGAATGATATCGCGTCGAGCGCGAAAGTCCGGAGCCTCGTTGGGAGTCAGCCGGAAGCGCTGGCGCTTTTCAACAGTCTGCAGACGCTGGACGGATTGTTTCGTGAGGTCTCTCATCGTGAACCGGCTTCAGGTTCAAGAGAGGCGATTTACAAGGCGATATCACTCAGTCCGAGAGTGTCGCCGAGGGTTGGACACGTGAAGGGAATGACGTACACGATTACGGATTGGGCAGCGCAGCAGTGGAATGGGGTCTCAAATTTCATGGGGGAATTGATGTCGACGAAAAAGGTACTGCTTGTAGCAACGACGGCTGTGGCGGCGATTGCCATTATCGGAAACGTTCTGGTCGGATATCCGCCGAGTGTCTTCGACGCCGGCACCATCGGCGCGGGCAATGAGATGGGTGGGGTTCAGAAGGCGACACGCTTTCAGGGCGCGAAGAAGACGGACGAGGACGTGACGCTGTCGAATCCCGAGATCCAGGCCCTGTTGCAGAATGACCAGGTTCTGCGACTCATCAAGAGCGATGTGTTTCGCGAGGTCACGCGGAACGCGGCATACCAGGAGTTGATGTCGAGCGCCGCGTACCAGCAGCTGATGGGGAACAGCGCTTACCAGCAGCTGATGGCGAGCGCCGCGTACCAGCAGCTGATGGCGAGCAGCGCCCACCAGGAGTTGATGTCGAGCGCCGCTTACCAGCAGCTGATGTCGAACAGCGCGTACCAGCAGCTGATGGCGAGCAGCGCGTACCAGCAGCTGATGGCGAACAGCATGTACCGTGAGCTGTCAGGCAGTGAGGCGTACCGCGAGCTCACGTCTAGCGCAGCGTACCGCGAGCTGTCTGCTAATCCAGCGTACCGGATCGCTTTGTCCAGCGACGCGTTCCGTGCCGTTGCCTCCAGCTCCGTTTTCCACGATTTGATGGCGAACCCAGCGTATCGGACAATGCTGGCAAGCGAATCGTTCCGTGCGCTGTCGGCCAGCCCGGCGTACCGCGAGCTCACAGCCAGTGCGGCGTACCGAGTGCTTTCGGTTAACGCAGCGTACCGCGCCGTGCAGTCGAACGAGGCGTATCGTGTCCTCGGCGCCAGCGCGGCGTTCCGCTCGATTGCCCGCGACCAGTCGTTGTCGCAGGCGTTCCTCAACGAGGCGATGCGCGTAGCGCCGTAACCTCCGATGCGGGGTGACCCCGCGAACTCAGTAAGGAATTGATCGTGACCGGCCCCGTTCATCTCTTTCGGTGAGCGGGGCCGAAGCGTAATTTTTCGAAACCTTGTTGAGCCCCCACCTCGCATGCCCCTCGTTCCGTGTTTTCCTTGCCGCCTGCTGTATTGCAGTCGCACCGAGTGGCGTCAGCGCGCAGTTCCAGGAACTGGAAACGCCGACGCTGCGCCTGATTTATACGTCACCCGCGCAGTCGTATCTCGTCCCGCAAGTAGTTACGACTTTTGACAGGGCGCTGATATTCCATCAGAAGCTCTTCGGGTACGTGGCCCCGGATCGCACGAACATGCTGCTGCATGATCTCTGGCATTACGGCAATGCCGGGGCGCGGCCTTTCCCCCAGAATCATGTAACCGTCGGCATCGCGCCTTACGGTCACGACTATGAGTCGGCTCCAGCTCCCGAGCGCATGGGCTCATCGATGAACCACGAGCTCGCGCACATTTTCACTACAGACAAAACGACTGCGTCCGATCGCTTCTTCCGCTCGATCTTTCTCGGCAAGGTGACACCAAGCGCTGAAGCGCCCCTCACAGTTGCCTACAGTTATCTCACAGCCCCGCGATGGTACGCGCCAAGGTGGTACCTGGAAGGGATTGCGACATACCTGGAAACCTGGATGAATGGCGGCCTTGGTCGCGCAATTGGCGCGTACGACGAGATGGTTTTCCGGGCACTCGTCCGCGACAGCGTTCGGATATACGATGTGGTTGGGCTCGAGTCGGAGGGCACCACCATCGATTTCCAGGTGGGCTCCAACTCGTACTTGTACGGCACACGGTTCGTCAGCTACCTCGCGTTCCGATATGGCAACGAGCGCATGCTCGCGTGGTTTAATCGCAGTGAGGGGAGCAAGCGCTACTTCGCGGCCGATTTCCACCGCGTCTTTGGTCGCTCGCTGGAAGGGGAGTGGTCACGGTGGATCGCGTGGGAACGCGAGTGGCAAAAGGGGAATCTCGCTGCCATCCGCCGCCACCCCACGACCGCTGCGCGACCGCTGACGGATCGAGTGCTCGGCTCGGTCTCGCGCGCATGGTACGACTCAGTCACGGCAAGCATTCTCGTCGCGGTGCGCCGACCTGGTCAGGAAGCTCACTTTGCGTCGATCGAGATCGCGAGCGGCCGCTTCACGCGTATCCTCGATATTCCGGGTGCATCGGGTTTGTCAGTCACATCGCTGGCGTTCGATCCCTCCTCGCGGACTTTGTTCTTCACAACAAACAATTCCGACTGGAGGCACCTCCGGACGCTGGACCTCGCAACCGGCCGCACGCGTACGCTGCTCCGCGACGCGCGCATCGGCGATCTCGCGTTCAACCGTGCCGACAGCTCGATATGGGGAGTACGACACGACAACGGCTTCTCGACACTCGTCCGGATTCCACATCCGTACACTGAGTGGAACCAGGTACACACTCTCCCGTACGGTCGCGACCTTTTCAACCTCGATATCGCGCCGGATGGCTCAGCGCTCATCGGCTCGATGTCGGAGATCAGCGGCGATCAGCGCCTCGTGCGGATGAAGATCGCCAGCCTTCTCAGTGGCGATGCGAACCCGGAGGTATTGTACGAGTTCGCAGAGTGGGCGCCCTCCAACTTCGTGTTTTCGAGCGACGGGCGATTTCTGTATGGCTCGTCATACTACTCGGGCGTGTCCAACATCTTTCGCTACGACGTTGCACGCGAGCGCATGCAACCCTTGAGCAATGCGGAGACTGGTTTCTTCAAGCCACTTCCGCTCACTGCTGATTCGCTTATCGTCTTCGCATACTCGCGTCAGGGTTTCGTACCATCGATGATTCCGAACGCGGTGCCGGACAGCGTGAGCGCAATTCAATTCCTCGGCAACGAGATTGCTGAGCAGAGGAAGGAGGTGCAGGGATGGGTGCCTCCGAAGGGCGCAGACGTTGATCGTAACGCTCTGTCAACAGCGACGGGGAAGTACAACACACTGCGCAACTTCAAGCTGGACAACGCATACCCAGTCGTGGAGGGATACCAGGATGCCGCGGGGAATGTCGGTGTAGCAGGCGGAATTCGCGCCAACTTCTCCGACAGGATCGGTGCTACCGCCCTCGAGTTTACCGCGTCGTACTCGCCAGGCCAGGAGCTCGAAACAAACGAGCGCCTGCACATGCGCGCGGTATTCCGTCATTGGAACTGGAATGTCTCCGGGTCGCTCAACCGCGCCGACTTCTACGACCTTTTCGGTCCAACCAGAACGAGCCGCAAGGGATACTCGCTGGCAGCACAGTACCAGGGCAATCTCCTGTTCGACGGGCCGACGAGCCTGAACTACACACTCCGCGCGGCCGGCTATGGCGGACTGGAAACGGTACCGGAGTTTCAGGATATCGAGGCCTCGTACGACCGGCTCGCTACTGTCTCCGGCGATCTCGCATACAAGTCACTCCGGCGATCGCTCGGCGCAATTGATGACGAGCTCGGAAGCACCTGGGGAGCGAAGGTTCTCGGCAATTACGCCGGCACGACCCTCCACCCGCGGTTGACCCTCGACGGATCACGGGGATTTCTGCTGCCGCTCGACCACTCGTCTGTCTGGCTGCGCGCAGCGGCCGGCACATCAATAGGTGGAAACCGGAATGATCCCTTCGCGCGGTCATACTTCGGCGGCTTCGGCAACAACTGGGTAGACTACCGCGGGATCAAGCAGTTCCGGAATACAGAGAGCTTTCCCGGACTGGACATCAATCAGGTTGGCGGCTCCAACTACGGCAAGGCGCAGGTGGAGTGGGTGTCCCCGCCGCTGCGCTTCCGCAAAGTCGGCGTGCCGAGTGCGTACCTCCGCTGGGCGGGTTTGACTGCTTTCGCGAGTGGGCTTTTGACCGACTTCGATAACGAGTCAACGAGGCGCGGCTATGTGAGCGTTGGCGCGCAGGCGGATGTCAGATTGATTACGATCTCGCAGTTCGAGTCCACCTTCTCCCTCGGCTTTGCGACCGCTGCCGGCCAGAAGATCCCGCGCAGCTCGGCGCTGATGCTCTCGTTGAAGCTGATGTGAACATGGCCGTTGCCCTGGCCGTCAGCGTTCTGCCGGTCTTTCTCTTCCTCGTCGCGCTGGTGTTGCTCGACAGCTATAAACTCATTGCGCTGCGGGCGATACTGCTCGCCGTCGCAGCCGGGGCAGCCGCCGCATTGGCCAGTTACGCGGTGAACGTAACGCTCAGACCGGCGCTAGGGTTCGACATGAGCCGTTACTCGGTGTACGCCGCTCCCGTTGTGGAAGAAATTCTGAAGGCGACGTATATCGTCTGGCTCTTGCGCCGGAATAAGGTCGGCTTCGTCGTTGACGCCGCAACCTATGGCTTCGCTATAGGGACTGGATTTGCTTTCCTGGAAAACATCTACTATCTGCCGCTACACCCGAATCCAACCATCTGGACCTGGATCGTTCGAGGATTCGGCACGGCATTGATGCACGGCGGTGCTACCGCGATCTTGGCGATGATATCGCGTACACTCCAGAATCGTTCGCCGGTGTGGCGGCTGTCGCTTATCCTGCCAGGGCTGGCTTCAGCCATAGTTCTGCATTCCCTGTACAATCAATTCCTGGTAGCGCCGCTGCTCGCGACGGCGCTCATAGTGCTGGTGTTCCCCTACATCGTGATGTTTCTCTTTCAAAAGAGCGAGCGCGAGACAAGGAGTTGGCTTGGCACAGGTTTCGACACTGACCAGGAACTGCTGAGGGTGATGCGTGCCGGACAAGTAGCAGACACTCCGGTGGGCCGTTACCTGAAGGGGCTCCGCACCAACTATCCGCCCGAGGTGATTGTGGACATGATGTGCCTGCTGCGACTGCGGGCTGAGCTCGGTATCAAGGCGAAGGGAATGCTGCTGATGCGCGAGGCTGGCTTCGAAGCAGATCCGGATCCGTCACTTCGTGCGAAGCTCGAGGAAGTGCGATATCTGGAGCACAGTATCGGCAGAACCGGAATGCGCGCGCTCAAGCCGTTCGTTCATACGAGCACGCAGGACCTATGGCAGCTCAACCTCCTTGACGAGACACAACGATGACCGGCCCGGCACCACAAGGAACCATGACGACGTTGCGAATTCCTCCGCGCGTCCTCCTTGTTGGCAGAAGTTTTTCGGATGCCGCGGGGCTGCTGAGTCAACTGATAGACGAAGGCTATCTGGTCCTCGCTGAGGTCGAGCTCGACAGCGCGCTCTCGCGCCTGCGCTCTGCGCGCTTCGCGTTCGTGCTACTCGACATTGAAGGTGCGGGCGAAGGTGGGCGGGAGTTCATCGGAACAATTCGCGGCGACAGCCAGCTCGAGGGCCTGCCGGTGCTCGTGACCTCCCGGTCGAACGACATCGACGCCATCGAGCGTTTTCTCGCGTCCGGTGCCGACGATTACCTGCAGAGCCAGTTTGGCTCGGGAATGTTCCGTGCGCGCGTCGGTGCGGCACTCGACAGACGGCAAGTGCAGGAGGGTCAGAATCTCCGGCGCGAGATGTCAGTCGCGCGCACGATTCAGCGTGATTTTCTGCCCGAATCGCTTCCGGATGTAGGAGGCATGGAGCTCGAGGCCGCGCTTCGGCCGGCGAGAGACGTCTCGGGTGATTTCTATGACTGTTTCCTGCTGACCTCAGGCGAGGTCATACTCGTAGTCGGTGATGTTTGCGACAAGGGTGTGGGATCGGCGCTGTTCATGGCGCTGTTCCGAAGCCTGATCCGCGCGTCTGCTGATCCTGTGGGCGGCGGTGCTATCCAGATGATCGGTGGACGACACACCATGGTGATGCAGGCGATCCAATCGGCTTCACCGGCTGATATGCTGACGCGGGTTGCCGGATTTACAAACGACTACATCGCGCGGCTGCACGGTCGCACGAACATGTTCGCGACAGTGTTTCTTGCATCGGTCGAACCGTATTCCGGCGAGCTCGTGTATGTAAACGCGGGTCACGAGCCTGCGCTGATCATTGCGCCCGATGGAAGCATCGAGGAGCTTCGGCCGACCGGGCCCGCGCTGGGGATGCTCCCCGATTCAAGTTTCACCGCGGTGACGCGCACTCTCGAGAGAGGGCACTCGCTTCTGGCCTTCACCGATGGACTCGTCGAGGCGCACAGCCCAACCGGTGAGGTGTACGGTGCGAAAAGGCTCCGCGAATTGTTGATTGCAAAGCGTGGCAGTTCGGCTTCGGAGCTTGTGCAGGCGGTGCTCGACGCGGCACAGACGTTCGGGGGGCACTCGGAGCCGCACGATGACCTGACGATGATGGCCGCCCGGCTGGTGTGAACTCCGCACCGGTAAATTCCCCAGAACGATTTGACACCTTCCCAGATTAGAAATAAGATAGGATCGCTGGCCGGCAGATACTCACAGAGTCCTGCGAAAATTCAGGTCGACGTACTCGTTGACCCAGGCGTCACCCTTACAACTGTTTTTGGAGGCCCCATGCCGTTGCGTCGTGTTCTGGGTGTTTGCGCACTCGCCCTGCTTGTCTCACCCGCGCTCGCCGTCGCGCAGGGCACCGGCGTCATTCGCGGGCGTGTCTCCGATGTCATGTCGGGTGCTCCGCTTGCCGGGGCGCAGATAAGCGTCGATGGGACCCGGATTGGTGCGCTAAGTCGCGCGGATGGCACTTACGCGATAACCGGAGCCCCGCAGGGCTCACAATTTCTGAGCGTGCGGAGAGTCGGCTACACGCCGCAGCGCATTGCAGTGACGGTATCGGGGGCTGCGGCCGCAGCACAGGATTTTGCGCTTCGCGCGGTTCCCACATCGCTGAATGAGGTGGTGGTTACTGCATTAGGCGAGACCGCTCAGAAGAGGTCCCTGGGAACCGCGCAGCAGAGCGTTCAGGGCGTCGATATCGTGCAGACGCAAAGAGAGAATTTCGTCAACGCGCTGCAAGGGCGTGTCGCCGGTGTCGAGGTTGTGAGCACCTCGGGCGTTCCCGGAGCTTCATCGTCGATCACTATCAGAGGTGTAAGCTCCATCAGCAGCAGCAATCAGCCGTTGTTCATAATCGATGGGCTTCCGATGGACAACAAGACCCTTCACACGGGGGTGCTCGCGTCTGCTTCGTCGGGTGCGACGTCCTTTGAAAACCGAGGTGTCGACTTTACCAACCGTGCCGCCGACCTAAATCCGGATGACATCGAAAGCCTCGTCGTCCTGAAGGGACCCGAAGCCGCGGTCCTTTATGGCATCGATGCCGCCAATGGTGCAATCGTCATCACGACGAAGCGCGGGAAGGCTGGCGGAGGCCTGCAGTACAGCAACAATTTCCGAGTCTCGACCGTCAGAGCCCGGCCTGAAATCCAGCGGGTGTACGGACCGCAGGAGGCCCTGGGCACCTCAACTTTCCTCTATTGGGGCCAGCCATACCCGTCAGGAACGCAGTTCTACGACAATATCGACGGCTTCTTCCAGAGCGCGACGTCGCAGAAGCACAACCTGACGTTCAGCGGCGCAGCTGCGGACAGCCGGATCAACTACCGCCTCGCCTCCGCCGTCACGAATGAGGAGGGCGTTGTCCCGAACGACAAGTATGAGAGAATCAACCTGACGGGCGCGTCCCAGGCTCAAGTCAATGACTGGCTGAATGTCGACCTGTCGATGAACTACACCTACGCCGATAACAATCAGTCTTTCAAGGGAGCCGGTGGTCCGCTGATAGGGCTGCTGGTGTGGCCGCAGACAGACAGGGCTGCCGACTATCTCACGCCGGCCGGCAACCGGCGCCGGCTCACAACGCTGTCGCAGGGAGCCGAGGTAGACAACCCGTACTTCAACGTCTCAAAGAACTTCAATAGCTCCAAGAACAACCGTATCATCGCGAATCTGGGGCTTACCATCGCGCCCTTCTCGTGGGGCAATCTCAAGACGAACATCGGCACTGACACCTACGCGATTCAGACCGAGATCCTGCGGCATCCTGAGAGCACGTGGGGCGTCGGGAGCAACGGTATCATCGACGTCGCTAACGACAATACGCGGAGCAGCAATGTGCAGACGCTGCTGAACTTCCATAGCCGCGCCATCACGAGGAGCATCTCCATCAGCGGCCTCCTGGGCAACCAGATCAACGATTACAAGTCGACGGTCGATGCTTCGGTGGGCCGGGACTTCCTGGAGCCCGACTTCGTCTCGGTAAACAATACGAACCTCCGGTCGAGCAGCACCAGGATCGCGCAGCGCCGCCTGATCGGTCTTTTCGGCCGGGTAACGCTGGATTTCAACCGGTACCTGTACGTCACCCTTGACGGCCGCAACGACTGGACCTCGACGATTCCGCAGGAGAGCAACTCCTTCTTCTATCCTGGCGTATCCACGAGCTTCGTCTTCTCCGATGCGTTTCCGGCTGTGGGTAAGTTCATGACAGGCAAGCTCAGAGCTGCCTATGCGGAAGTGGGCAAGGATGCGAGGCCCTACGCCTACCGGCCTTCGCTCGAGTACAAGCCCACTGCCTACGGCGGATACGGGTACGGCTTCTGGGGTCCCAACCGCAACCTTCGGCCGGAGTTCGCCCGATCTTACGAGTTCGGCACCGAGCTGAGCTTCCTCGATAACAGGCTCGGCCTCGATGCGACGATCTACCGCAAGCAGACGAAGGATCAGATCGTCGACAACATCAGAGGCAGCTACGCGACGGGCTTCATTCTGTTCAACCTGAACGGAGCAGTAACGAGAAACGAAGGGCTGGAGCTCACCATCCGCGGGACCCCGGTGCGCAGGAACGACGTCTCGTGGGATTTCGTGACCAACTTCGACAGGTCGCGAGGAAGAGTACGGGCCCTGCCCTACGAGTTGCCGGAGTCCTACAACTCCGACACTTGGTTGTTCGGCAACGTGCGCAACGGTACAGCTCCAGGCCTGTCGACGCGATCGCTGACCGGTCAGTTCTATCTCCGCAATGACGCGGGTGACGTGCTGATCAGTCCGACCACCGGCCTCCCGCTGCGCTCGAGCTCGTTCATCGACCGCGGGTACGATCGCCACCCCGATTTCACCGTCGGTGTCACGAATACCTTCAGGTACAAGCGCGCCACGTTGAGCGCCCTGGTCGATATCCGGAAGGGAGGCGATGTGTTCAATGCCACGGAACATTTTTTAACGGCCCGAGGCCTGAGCATGCGCACGCTTGATCGAAACGAGCCACGGGTGGTCGAGGGCGTGTTGCGGGACGGGAAGGAGAATAGCGCCAACCCGACCCGCAACAGCATCGTCATCATCCCGGCCGTAAACACCAACTACTACCTGGCCATCAGTGAAGAGCTTTTCATCGAGAAGGATATCAACTGGTTGCGCCTGAGAGACGTGACGCTCAGCTACGCCCTCCCTGAAGGACGCTTCAAGCGGGCGAGCCTGTTCGTAACGGGTACGGACCTTTTTCTCTTCACCAATTATTCGGGGCTTGACCCGATCGTCAGCGGCAACACGGCGGCGACGGGAGGATCGGGCGCCGCAGGCATCGACTACGGCAATTTCCCGATCCCGCGGGCTATCCAGTTCGGCCTTAAGATGGGGTTCTGACGATGACACTCACACGGTTCAGTAATCAGCCAATGAAGAAGAGACGTGTCGCGCTAGTTGCAGGTTTCGTGACCCTCTTCGGGGGCTGCAGCGACTTCCTGGATGTAAACACCAATCCAAACGCGCCAGAGACAGTGGCGGCGAATCTGTACATTCCGCCGATGCTGCACTGGATGGTGTCGGGATCCCAGTGGGACGGGCGGTTCATTGCCCGCTATACGCAGCAGTTGTATCTCGCAGGGACGAGTATCTCAACCTGGGACAGGATGGGTTACGATCCCGGAAGTGACAATGCGGGGCAGCAGTGGCGGGATGTCTACTGGACATTCGGCCAGAACCTGATTGACATGATGGACAAGGCCTCGGCCGAGGAGCGCTGGGATGTCCTTGGCCTTGGTTACGTTCTCAAGGCGTGGGGCTGGCAGGCCCTGACCGATCTCCATGGCGAGATCATCGTGAAGGAAGCGATCGACCAGACGAAGTTCAGCTTCAATTACGACAGTCAGGAGTTCGCGTACGAGGAGGTCCGGCGGCTCCTCGACAGCGCCATCGTGTACCTGCAGCGGACCGATGGAGCCGTTGACCCGGCGTACCTCGGCAGGGGAGACAAGATATACAACGGTGACCGCACGAAGTGGTTGAAGCTTGCGTACGGGCTGCAGGCCATCAACCTGAGCCACTATACCAACAAGGGCTCGTACAACCCTGCCGCGGTGATTGCCGCAGTCGATAAGTCCTTCGCAAGCAACGCCGACGATGCGCTTCTCACCTACCCGGGCACGGTAAACGACGACCGCAATTTCCTTGGGCCCACGCGAGGAAATTTCGTTTCGTACCGGCAGACGCAGTTCATGCTCGACCTGATGGACGGTACGCAGTTCGGCGGAGTAGTCGACCCCCGGATGACCCGCATGCTTTCCCCGTCCCCGGATGGCCAGTATCGCGGCCTGGATCCGAATGTCGTGGGCTTCGGTGCGCTTACCACCACGCAGCGCCCCAACAACCCGTACGGCTATCCCGCTGCTGGCGGAAGTGGCCTGACTGGCCGTTACCTGTTCGACGATAAGGCACGGCATCCTGCGATGACCTATTCGCAGCTGCAGTTCATCAAGGCGGAAGCCGCGTACAGGGCGGGGGCCAAGGCGACGGCCCTCATTGCCTACCAGAACGCGATCTCCTCGCACATAGACTTCGTGAACGCCAGAATCGCCGACGGCGGCCAGACGCCGACGCAGATCACCCCGGCGGAAAAAGCGGCCTTTCTCGCCAACCCCGCCATCGTTCCTTCAGCGGCCGGCCTGACATTGACTCACATCATGTCCCAGAAGTTCATCGCTCAATGGGCGTGGGGACATAATGAGCTCTGGATGGACATGCGCCGCTATCACTATACGGACCTGGACCCCGCAAGCGGAAAGCAGGTCTTTCCCGGTTTTCAGCCTCCGACAGTTCTTTATGCCGAAAATGCGGGCAAGCTCGTCTATCGCATCAGGCCGAGATACAACTCGGAATACGTGTGGAACAGGGCGGGACTGGACGTCATTGGCGGACTCGCGGCGGACTATCAGACAGTGCCGCTATGGATCATTCAACCGTAACCGCGACTATGAAAAAATATGGATCACTGGCGGTGCTTCTGTGCGCCGCCGCGCTGGCATCGTGTGACTATGATAAGAACGCCGTTCAGGCCATAACGGGTCCGCCTCCCGCCGCCAAGATCAGGTTCTTCAATTTTGGCGTTAACGCCCCCGGCGTGAATTTCTACGCCAATGAGACGAAGATGACGGCGATCTTGATCACCACCGGAACCGAATCCACGACAGGAGTCGTTTACGGCGGAGTGGGAGCGGGCGGACTGTATACCGGGATAGCCCCCGGCCAGTACACGTTGTCCGGCAAGATCGCCGCTGCGACGGACAAGGATCTGGCCATCTCGAACCTCCCCGCGACGATTGCCGACGGGAAGAAATATTCGTTTTATCAGAGTGGGCTCTACAATTCCGCGACGAAGACCGTGGATGCGTTCATTGTAGAAGATCCGTTCCCGGCGGACATCGATTATTCCGCCGCTCGGGTTCGATTCGTAAATGCGATCTATAACGCGAATCCGATGACGCTGTATGCGAAGGACGTCGAAACCGGAGTGGAAACTGTCGTCGGCGCCGCAGTTGCGTATAAGGCCGCAGGCGCATTCACCGCGCTGCCGAACGGCGTATATGATCTGAGCACGCGCTACACGGGATCAACTACGAACGCCGTCACTCGAACCGGCGTCTCGTTCGTTTCGGGAAGAGTTTATACCATTGGTGCCAGAGGTGACATCACGGTCACGTCCACGACCGCAGCCAGTCGGCCATTTCTTGACAACACGCTCAACCTATAGAGAAAGACTAATCCACGGAGTTGAGGAAAACCCGGCTGCTGCCGGGTTTTTTTCAATGTGGGGTAAACCAAACGCGAGATAGAGTGCTCAATCTCATGCTCGCGACTCTGTCGAACTGTAAAAA
>JAYUWU010000139.1:0-10675 GCA_043753365.1 Gemmatimonadaceae bacterium
GGTGGCCTCGGCCTGTCACAGATGAGCTACATCCGCGCGATGGAGCTGGTGACGTCGAAAGACGGCTCGATCGTAGCCCTTCTCTCGGCAAGCCAGTCGATCGGGGTTCCGCAGCCGCTGAAACTGTTCGGGACCGACGACCAGAAACGCCGGTTCTTCCCGCGCCTGGCAAAGGGCGCGATCTCAGCGTTCGCGCTCACCGAGGTCGATGCGGGATCCGACCCTGCAAACCTGCGGACAACTGCCACTCCTACTGAGGATGGCGAGCACTTCATCATCAATGGCGAAAAGCTCTGGTGCACCAACGGAACGAGAGCTGAGCTGTTCGTGGTGATGGCGCGGACTCCAGACACTGAGAAGCGCGGCCGCAGGGTAAAACAGATAACTGCTTTCATCGTCGATGCGAGCATGCCCGGGGTCGAGGTAGCACATCGTCTGCGCTTCATGGGATTGAAGGCGATCGAGAACGGTGTCATCCGGTTCAACAACGTGAAGGTCCCTCGCGACAACATTCTCTGGGGTGAAGGGAAAGGGCTCAAGCTCGCGTTGGTCACGTTGAATACCGGTCGCCTGACGTTACCCGCAGGGTGTGCTGGCGCAGGCAAGCAGATGCTTCGGATCGCGCGCAAATGGGCGAACGAGCGCGTACAGTGGGGACAGCCGATTGGAAAACATGAAGCTGTCGCGCAAATGATCGCCCGGATGGCGTCGAACACTTTTGCGATGGAGGCCGTGGCAGAGCTTGCTACGGCGCTCTACGAGAAGGGCGGATACGACATCCGCCTCGAGGCCGCGATTGCGAAGATGTACAACTCCGAGATGGGCTGGCGCATAATCGACGACACGCTCCAGATCCGCGGCGGGCGTGGCTACGAGACGGCTGAATCCCTGGCGAGTCGGGGAGAGGACCCGATCGCCGTCGAGAGGGCGATGCGCGATTACCGGATCAATCTCATCTTCGAAGGATCGTCAGAGATCATGCGGCTGTTCATCGCGCGCGAAGCTGTCGATCACCACTTCAAGATGGCGTTCGATATCGTGAAGCCGGAATCGACGATGAAAGAGAGGTTGTCAGCGATGGCGAAGTCGACTCCGTTTTACCTGGGCTGGTATCCGACCCGGTGGGTCAGCACGAGCCAGTTGAAATCGTATGGGGAATTCGGCAACCTCGCGACGCACATGCGTTATCTCGAGCGAACGACCCGCCACCTCGGCAGGTCAATCTTCCATGCGATGGTCAGGTACGGGCCCAAGCTCGAGCGAAAGCAGGCGGTGCTGTTCCGCGCAGTCGATATCGGTGCCGAGCTTTTCGCGATGTCGGCAGCGTGCGTTCGCGCGCAGATGCTCAGCCAGAAGGGGCAGAAGGAAGCGGTCGCACTTGCCGACACGTTCTGCAGGGAGGCACGACTGCGCATCGACGAGTTGTTCCGGAATCTCTACGGGAAGAACGACGACAACATGTACAAGCTGGCGATGTCCGTCCTCAAGGGCGAGCATGCGTGGCTCGAGCAGGGCATCGCTGCCGAGAACACGGAATTCGGAAACAGAGAAGCCGGCGATTACCCGGGAGCGGAAGGTTCAGTCACCTTGATGGAGACGGGTGGCGCGCTTGCAGGAGCCGGTACCAGATAGTGTGCATGGATTGCCAGACGAGTTGAACCACCACCGGAGAATCAGATGCGTGTCGTCCCCACTTTGCTGGCGCTGCTGGCGCTGCTGGCGTCGCTCACCTTAGCCGGCGCGTGTACGTCGAAGGATGCCGCGAGCGATTCCGCCAACCCCGTTGATTCAACGGCGGTGGCGACGCTCCCACCTGCCGGAGAGCCGACTGCGGTCGACATCAGCAACTACAGCCTCGACATGGACAAGATGCGGAGGTACGCGGGGGCGATAAAGGGATTCTCGTCGCTTGCGAATGCGGACTCGAGTGTCCTCGCTGCGATGTCGAGCGGGTCTGCCAACGAATCGACAGCCCAGATGATCTCGAGAATCGAGGCAAGCCCTGTCGCGATGCGGGTGCTGTCAGACAACGGCCTGACACCACGGGATTATATCTGGATTACGGCGGCCTACATCCAGGCCGCGATGACGCAAGGCATGCTCGAGTCAAATGCCAGGGCGCAGGTGCCCGCCGGCCAAAGCACGAACAACGTTGAATTCCTGAAGGCAAACCGGGTCGAGCTCGAACGGATCATGAAGGACGCTGGCATGACCCAGTAGTCGCTCGTTACGACGCAGGTGCCCTAAAGCAGCGTCCCGCGCAGCATCAGAACTGCCACACCGAAGTAAATGCTCAGCCCCGTTACGTCGACGAGAGTCGCGACGAACGGGGCTGATGCGCTTGCCGGATCGAACCCAGCCCGGCGAAGAACGAATGGCAGCATCGAACCGGCAATCGAGCCGAACGTCACGACCCCGAGGAGGCCAAAGCCCACTGTGAAGGCCACGCGCATGTAGTGCTCGCCGTAACCTTCGCCGATCCCGAAGTACTGCCAGGCAGCCACACGCGCGACACCGAGTACTCCGAGGAGAAGCCCAAGAGCAAATCCCGAAGGCAGCTCCCGTAGCGCAACACGCCACCAGTCCTTCAGCTTCACTTCCCCAAGGGCCATCGCGCGAATTATCAGCGAAGTCGCCTGTGAGCCCGAATTCCCGCCGGAGCTGATGATCAGCGGAATGAAGATCATGAGCACGAGCGCCTTGCTCAGCTCGTCCTCGAATCCGCGCATCACCGACGCCGTCAGCATCTCGCCAAGAAGCAGCACAGCCAGCCACCCCCCGCGCTTCCGGATCATCCGCCAGAAGCCAATCGACATGTATGGCTCGTCGAGTGCCTCCATGCCACCAAAACGCTGCACGTCCTCGGTATGCTCTTCCTCGAGCGCGTCGATGACGTCATCGACAGTGACTACGCCAAGTATGCGATGCTCCTCGTCGATCACGGGAATGACGACGAGATCGTAGTTCGAAGTCAGGCGCGCGACCTCTTCGCGATCCATCGTCGGCGGGACTGTCACTACTTCCTCCCACGCGACATCGCGCACCAGCGCTCCCTCAGGCGCGGCCAGGAGCTCGTGCAGTGACATGACCCCGCGAACCCTGCCGTCATCGTCGACCGCATAGATGGCGCCCATCGCTTCCCTGCGCCCGCCTCGCGCAATCCTGCGCACTCCGGCAAGAGCGTCCTCGACGCGACTGTTCTCCGACACTGATACGAACTCGGTGGTCATCAGACCACCGGCTGTGTCCGGCTCATACGCGAGAAGCCTCTCGGTTTCCTGGCGTGCCTCCTCGGGAATCTTTGCGAGGATCTCGTCAGCGCGCTCGTCCTCGAGATCCTCGAGCACATCTGCGCGCTCATCAGGGTCCATCTCGCTGACGAGGGCGGCAGCCTGGCGCGTCGGAAGGCGTTCGAGGACCTCGCTACGAAGGTCTTCGTTGAGGTACTCGAGAATTTCCGCGGCGCGTTCCGCCGAAAGCGCACGCAGCAGGTCAGCTACACGCTCGCGCGGCAACGCCTCGGCTATATCGGCGAGATCGGCAGGATGGATCTCTTCGGTTTCGGCCGGAATGCTCGACGGGTCGTCGTCGAGCAGGTCGAGAATGTCGGGAGCGAGCAGCGCGGCTACTCCCCTTACCTCGTGTTCGCCAGTCTGCGGGTGAAAGGGAGTGTGCCGCGATTCCTTCATCACATCACCGGAAGGGTGCGCCGGTCGTCGTGGAAATCCACGACCTCATACCCGGCAGTCGAGATGGCCTCTCGAATGGACTCGGACGAAACCGTGCCGTCGTGCTGAATCACTGCCTGCCCGATCGACACGTCAGCGCTGGCCACCCCTGACACGCCGCCGAGCCCGGTAAAAACCGCACGCACGCAATGCGCGCAGCTCATTCCCTTTATCTTCACAGTTGTGACCATTGTGTCAATTTACTTTCGCGACCAATGCAGAGCGAGTTGAACGTGGCACTTTTCGCGTGCGGGATTCGTAGGTGACTGCAGACAGGAGGACGGCATGACGGACCCAGTCGACGGGCGTGGCAACCAACCGGTGGATAAGTGGAAGAACAGAACCGAATTCGATGGAATCCGCGCCGAGTTGCCTGGTGCGCATCCGGTGCCGGTCGCCGAACGACAGGCGCCCTACGTAAGGGAACCGCTCTTCTCGAAGAAGGTGCTTTTCGGCTGGGGGATCGCAACACTCTTCGTCTGGATTGCCGTGACGTCGATCATCCCCCGGATCGTCGACGAGGTTAAGGTTGCGATCGCGCAGAACGTGGCTCCGACCCGCGAGAATACGCGTACCGTCATCCAAACCCGGACCGGTAGCGTGATCATCACGCGGGGTCCTAACGGTGTGACGATCAACAAGGTCGGGCCGGGTGAACCAATCCCGCCCAACCCTGCGACCATCACAATTCCCGTTCCGCCCGAGGTTATAGTCGGTCCGCCGGCCGCAGCGCCGCCGGCCCCCGATGCCCCTACCGGAAAGAAGTAACCTTGGCCGGCACCGGCGGCTTCTTCGCTCGCGGCTCGAGCGTTTTCTCGAGCGCGGGCAGGAAGACGTCATAATTCGAGCCCGGGTGCCAGAGTACCCAGCCCTCATAGCCTGAATCGTAAACACCCCGCTTCTGCGCTTCGATTTCCGCCGCGCCATACTTCGGCGGGCCAAGCGTAAATGCCTGAAGCCATGGACGCACACGCTCGCCCTTCAGGCCAAGTGCCTCGTTTCTCACGCGACCACGGGATATTGCGATGTGGATGATGTCGTACGGAGCCGCATTCGGACGTGGAACGCCGAATGAGCCGCGCGGATAGTGTGACGGGTACACCATCGGCAGCACGACATCGACCGCCTGCACCATCGGCTCCCACCGCTGCCCGACCTCGAGTGCACCGCCAACCGTGCTGACGAGGCCGAAAATATCGGCGGTCGTGCGAACGCCGAACTTGTCGATGCGCGTCTTTGCAGCCTTGAGAAACTCAGTCAGCGCCTCAGTCTTACCGCGTCCGTTCGATTCCGGGAATACCTGCGGCGGCAGGCTCTTGTACGGTTCGGGGAACCTGATGTAGTCGAACTGGATTTCACCGTAACCGAGCTTCAGCATCTCTTCGGCGACGCGGATATTGTAATCCCAGATCGCGTTGGCGTAGGGGTTTACCCATGCCAGTCCCTCATGGTCGCGCCAGATTGATCCATCGGCTTTTCTGATCGTCGAGTTGGGGTTATTGCGTGCCGCGACAGAGTCCTTGAAAACGACGATCCGCGCGATGGGAAGGATCCCGTGCGCGTTCAAGGTGTCTACCAGCGCCTTCATGTTCGAAACCTTCGTCTGTGTCCCGGCGTTCGCGAGGACGAGCGGGTCCTCGGACTTGAAGTTCAGCCCGAACTCGTCCTTCACATCGATGACGAAGGCGTTGATTTCGGTCGAGTCGGCAACGGCGATCAGGTTGCGCATCTTGCGCGTACTCTGGGCCGCAAACCGGTTCACATAAAGGGCGCGAATCGGGACGTTGATGTCGGTGCGAAGCTTCTGGATCTCGGGCGAGAAGTTGCCATCCGGGGTCGGTATCGCCGCCGGCGTCTGGGCACCGGCGGTAGTGGCCCCGATGGAGGAGGCGGCGACTGAATCAGCGGCTACCTCAGCCTTGCCCGCCGCCGCATCGTGACTTGCGGAGCAGGCGGCAGCGGAAAAAGCGAGAACGAGTACAATGCGCATCTTGATTGGTAAGTAAGGAGGGTTGGGCCGGGAATGATGCACTATATTTGCCAACAATGCGTAACTCCAGCCTGATCCTCCTTCTACCCCTGATAGGGTGTGCGTTTCCCGCTCCCACTCCGCCCGAAGCGGAGTTTCTCGTGGCGGACGCGAGTACCACCTACTGGGTGAAGAGTGGACCGCATGGAATCAGCGCAAGAACTTCCCCGCTGATACTCACCAACGCTGACAACAGGTTCTACGAGGTGTATGTCGGGGAAGTCACGCGTTCGTACGAGGATGCGATCTTCATCAGGGAGCCGATATACCGCAAGGATCTCCTGAGCGGCGATTCGAAGCTCCTTTTCGAGGATACGCGGATATCCGCATGGGAAAAGACTTACCTCGAGGGGAATCCGGACGCGCGGCTGCTGGATCCCGAGGAAGACGGTGACGAGGACGTCGCTGTATCGGCCACCGGTGAAGCGGAGATTCTCGCCGTGGCCGGTCCGTACGTTCTCTTCGACCGGTGGGCCACACTCGAACGGTCGGATTTCCAGGAAGCCGATTCGGCCAGGACCGCCATCGATATTCGGTCGGGCGCAGCGATTTCGCTCTCTGCCCTGGTTCGTGACACCACCGTCCTCGGCCCCGGTGCCTCGAGTGACAAGGGTGGTGTGCGGTGGCGGCACTCAGGTTACGACGTCGTCGCACGCTACGATGAAAAGCGGGACGAGACAGCGATCATCCTGCGGGATCTGAAGGGCCACGAGTGGGGTCTTGGCTACGTCGACACGCGCATGCCAAGGATTTTCTGGCTCGATGCGCCGCGGGTAGACAAAACCCTCCGGAATGCACTGGCCACGGCGTTCGAGGAGGCTCGGGCGGATGACGAGGGTACATCGCTAGTGAGGAGTCACACTCGCCGGAAACCGGGAGCAAGGCTGACCCAGGCAGCAGGAACGCAGACACTCCATCAAATGGTCGCATTCAGCCAGTGAGCGCGTCGTCCCGATCGCGCACGGTGCGTGAAACACAGAATGAGACGTCGCAGCTGATGATGCCGCAGCACTCCAACAACCTCGATCACGTGTTCGGCGGAGTGATCCTCGCCATGATGGACACCGCGTCAGCGGTGTCTGCGATACGGCACGCGCGAAGCAACTGCGTAACCGTGTCAGTGGACAGGGTGGATTTTCGCGAGCCGATTCACCTTGGCGATCTCGTGATCATGAAGTGCAGCGTCAACTTCGTCGGACGGACGTCCATGGAAGTAGGGGTGCGCGTCGAAGCAGAAAATCTGCAGACGGGCGTCCGGCGTCACACCAATTCGTGTTATCTCACGTTTGTCGCGATAGATCGCAATGGCAAGCCGATCGAGCTGCCCCGACTGGTTCCCGAAACCGACGAAGAAAAGCGCAGATATGAAGCGGCGAAAGCGCGCCGCCAGCGAAGACTCGAGGAACGAGCATCAGAAGCTTCACTCGCCGGGTCTTGACCGCGGCACAGGACGTGATGAGAGTACCGGCATGCGCACGCGTTTCACCGTAGAAGACGCCAATCGTACCCTTCCCCTGGTTCGCCGCATCGTCAGCGACGCGGTGCGGGATTACTGGCGATGGCAGGATAAAGTGCGGGAGTACGAGAGAGTCGCAGCGAACCGCACCGCTGAGGAACCGAATGAAGAAGCCGACCTGCTCGAGCGGGAGGCGGGTCAGCTTGCCCGCGACATCGACGGATATCTGTCCGAGATTCGCGACCTCGGCGTCGAGATGAAGGGATTCGACACCGGGCTCGTCGATTTTCCGGGCGAAGTGGATGGAAAGCCGGTGCTCCTCTGCTGGCAGCTGGGCGAAGAATCAGTGCAGTACTTTCACGAAGAGGACGCTGGTTTTGCCGGACGGCAGCCGCTCCCCTCGATTCATGGCGGCTGAATGGCGAACGACAACAGCGTTTTCGACGGACCAGACGGAACCCGCTGGGGCATCGATGTAAAGATGCCAACGGCGAGCAATGCGATGGTTGTGTTCCGCCATCCGGATGTTAACTCGTCGGGTCTCGACAGATACTCGTGGCACCAGTGGCACGGGCCGGAGTCCCGGAGCGTGACCTCCCGCATTACGCCGGCTTCAGTAATGAAGGTGCTGTCGCACGACGTGCTCCAGTTGTTGTTCAGGCGGTCGATGCCGGTGTCGCCAGGGTCGAATCCGCTGGCGGGTGTATCAGGCAGTAACTAAAGCTTTCGGCTACCTGCTCGGTGGCATCTTTGTTACCATGCTATGCCGTAGTCCTCGCCATGATTTGACGAACCACCCCACATCGACCCGTGCCGCCGGTCAAACCAGATCGCGTTGATCGGCCCCGATGTACGCTCTTCGATATCCAGGGTGTAACCCATCCTCTTCAGCTCTGCCCTCACGCTATCGGGCGTCGCTGCCGCAATGAGCATTCGGCCCGGGCGAGACTCATGCGCACCGAATGAAGAGCGCATCTGGTAACTGTTGATGTTAGGTGCCTCGCTCGCCTGCTGCACCGTCATTCCGAACTCGACCACGTTCAGGAAGAACTGAAGCAGATTCTGGTCTTGCGAGTCACCCCCCTGCACGGCAAATGAGAGCCACGGCAACCCGTCCTTCAATGCCATAGTCGGAGTCAGGGTGACACGCGGGCGCTTGCCTGGTTCCATCACGTTGAAAGGTCCGTCGCGCGGGTTGGTGACGAAACTTTGCGCGCGCTGGCTCAACCCGATCCCGGTGTTCCCCGCTATCACCGCCGGCACCCATCCACCGCTCGGCGTGATCGACACTACCCAGCCCTCGGCATCTGCGGCTTCGATCGTGGTCGTTCCGCGATTGAACGCCTCCCTGAAATCAGCGTCGCTTGTCGCAAATCGGGAATCTCCGGACGGGATCGACGCCGAAGGCGTGACGCCGCTGTCGTTCGCCGGGCGATCCTGTTGCCCACTGCGCGGTGCCTCATCGGCGGCAGGGATGACTGTCCATTTCGCAAGCTGCTCAGAAAACGGATTGCGTCCGCCCTGATATGGAAACGGATCACCGGGCCGCACGGTTGAGTCGTTGCGCTCCCAGTTGATCTGCGCATACCGGGCCTTCGCGTAGTCTTTGGAAAGCAGGCCTCGGGTCGGCTCTTCAGGTGGGAAATAGGGATCGCCGTAGTAGAAATCCCTGTCGGCGAATGCGAGACTCATCGCCTGATATACGGCATGCATGTACTTCGGGGAGTTAAACCCCATCGCCTTCAGGTCGGCATTTTCGAGGATATTGAGAGCCTGAAGCATCGCCGGGCCCTGCTGCCAGAACGGGAGCTTGTAGACCTCGATTCCCTTGTACGATACGCTGACCGGCTCTTCGATTCGAACTTTCCAGTTGGCGAGGTCGGCCATCGTGAATAGACCACCTTCCTCTCGTGTGCCGCGCACTATTTCCTGTGCGATGTCGCCTTTGTAGAAACGATCGTACGCGGCATAGATCGCCTCCTTGCGTGTCTTTCCCGCCTTGAGTGCAGCGCGTTCGGCATCCACGAGTTTTTGCAGCGTTGCGACGAGATCCTTCTGGACGAAGATCTCGCCGGGCTCGGGCGCTTCTCTCGCCGCTCCCGCATGCGTCAGAAATATCGGCCGTGAATACTTCCACTTCTTGAGCTCGGCTTTGTGTCGCTCGATGAGGTTTGCCGTCTGCGCCTCGATCGGGTACCCTGCCGCCATCTCGATCGCAGGCGAGAGCACCTGCTCGAGCGACATCGTGCCGTATTCGGCAAGCATCGTCATGAGGCCGCCAGGGGTTCCCGGCGTCACCGCCGCAAGAGGACCGTACTCAGGCGGGTATCGATGGCCCTTTGATTTGTAATACTCTATGGTAGCGCCAGTCGGCGCGACGCCAAGCGCGTTGATCCCGATGACCTTCTTCAATTTCGGATGGTAGATCAGCGCCTGGGTTTCGCCCCCCCAAGAAAGCACGTCATGCATCGTTGTCCCGGCTGCGAGCATCGCGCACGCGGCGTCTACCGCATTGCCTCCCTTCTGGAACATCATCGCACCGGCTGTAGCGCTGAGCGGCTTGCCGGTGATCGCTATCCAGTGTTTCGCGTGGAGGGGCGGCTTCTGTGTGCGCTGTGCGGCAACGGGAACCGCAAGCAGCGACATCAATGCGAGAAATGACAGTCTCATGTTCATTGGATTAGGGGCGACTGGGAATGTGCAGTCCGGCCCGCGTGGCCGCCATGCGCGAATTTCTTTGGCCTGACTATCTTCAACTTTGCATGCCAGCCAGTGTGAAGAGACCCGAGATCACCTTCCGTGTCGCCTCGTCAATGATCTGGAGGGCACTGACACTTCGTTGCCCCCATTGCGGCGGTCGCGGCGTACTCGCTTCGTGGTTTCGGCTGAAGGAACGGTGCCCACGCTGCAAACTGCACCTGCATCGCGAGGAAGGGGACTACTTCCTCGGCGCGTACGTGATCATGCTGATCACGATGGAGATGGTGTTTGCGTTCGGGCTGCTCGTGGTGCTGATCGTTACGTGGCCGAACCCGCCATGGGAAGCAATTCAGTGGGGTGGCGCCGCGGTACTGCTCGCAGGAATTCTCATCGCGTACCCGTTTGCGAAAACGTTGTGGCTTGCGATCGACCTCATGTTCCGCCCCGTTTCGGCAAAGGAGCTTGGTTGGTACGCAGAAGATCCTGCCGTGGCGGAAGACGATAGCAGGAGGTAGTAGTAACGGCGCGGCTTCGCTGCCTTTAGCTATTGGCAGCACTAGCGGTCAGCCGTTAGCACAACCTCCTAGTCCAAAAAGGGAACGTCGATCTCCATTCCATCCCGTGCGATGATTGTCTCAGCGAACACTTCGCGCGCCTGCTGAAACAACTCTGACGGGTTGACAGAATATCGGGCGGAGAGGTGGGTGAGAACGAGTTTCTTGACTCCCGCCGCTGCTGCAACCTGCGCGGCTTCGCGGCCGG